>JBMYQA010000115.1:0-16852 GCA_049600855.1 Flammeovirgaceae bacterium
TGATGAGGTGTAGATGGTTTATTTGGTGTATTTTTGCACGATTTGTTTTACTAATATTGTACCACAATTTGCTCATGGGAAGAGCAATTTTTAATTAGATTAGTGTACAAGCCGACAAGATAAATGCAAGGAATTCCTCATTTATGGGTGCATTACCATTGATAGAAAATACAAGTGTATAACCAAAACTTTCGACTTAAATCACATTCAGATAGCTCGTTCTTATATAAATCCCATTTCTCTAGCTTTCAACATGGCGATAATAAAGTTTTTGGCTTCTAATTTTGACATTAAATTAGTTCGATGTTTCTGCACAGCATCAAAACCAATATGTAATTCTGCAGCCACTTCCTTCATCGTTTTTCCTGTTGCGCAACGCTTCAAGACTTGGCTTTCGCGCCTTGTTAATCGAATTTTGGTAGAGATAATTTGTTTGCCATTACTTCTAGGTAGTTTTGCATCAAAAAATAAATTGCCTCCAGCAACACACCGAATTCCTAATATCAATTGATCAATACCCGATTCCTTCAATACATAGCCATGGATTCCCATATCCTTCAGCATGTTGACGAGTTCGATGGTATTGCGCATGGATAGGACTAAGGTTTTTAAGTTAGAATAGTGTTTTCTGAGGTACCCGAAAGTCTCGATGCCATCCATTTCAGGCATTTCTATATCAAGTACCAGTACATCTACCTTTAATGAATCGTCTTTTAATACATCAAGTAATTGCTTTCCATTCTTTGCGGTGGCAATTACTTTTATGTCTGAAGTACTATTCAAGGTACTTTGCATGGTATCCAATAACAATTGATGATCATCTACAATAATAAGATTGATTGGCATAAATTGTATTAACTTAGGTTCTCAATTGGAATTTCTATGATGATGTGAGTAGACTTTCCTTTTACAGAGTCGATCATTAATTTCCCGCCTAACTCATCTACACGTGCCTGAATATTTACCAAACCATTTCGCCCCTTTGATTTTACTTGTTCTAAATCAAAACCTACCCCATCATCTTCGGCAATCATATTTAATTCATCTGCTCTTTGAGTAATTTGCAAACTAAAATAATCAGCTTGAGCGTGTTTAAGCGCATTGCCTAGTAATTCTTGTGCGATTCGGTATAGATTTAACTCGACATCTGGTTTAAAGCGATCTTGCAAACCATGGGTGTCTACTTCAATTTTCATGGTTGTGGCAGGCTGAAAAATATCCTCTAATTCATAAATAGCAGCTTCGAGGCCAAATCTATTTAATGTGCCTGAAGCTAATTTTTTTGACATCCGCTCAATTTCTGTGGCTGTTTCGTGTAAAGTTGTACTGGCCTGATGAAAATGTTCAACCTGTCTGCTTTCTAATTGTCCAATTTTACCTTCTAATGAGTCAAAATGAATCTTCACCACTGTCAACAAATTATTGATATTATCATGAAGTTCTTTGGCGATTCGTTTTCGTTCTTGCTCTTCTCCTTCCATCATGGCTTTGCTAGTGTTTCGTTCTTGTAATTTTAGTAAATCGTCAAAACGTTTGGTATCGTATTCTTGGCTAAGGGCTAGTGTTTCCAAACTATTTTTACGTTTGAGGTAGTAATACCATACCCAATATCCTCCTAGCATAGCGACAAAAATCATTAAGCCAACGAAAGTATTGCGCTGGATGGCTGTTGCCTGTAATTGTAATTTGGTTGATTGATTTTGTAACTGACTTTGGATAAGCGCTTTTTCTTTTTTTTCTGTCTCATATTTGGTTTGGATATCTGTTATGATTTTATGTTTCTCTTCATTGAATAAACTATCATGTAAACTGATATATTTAAACTGATAATCAATTGCAAGAGACAAGTCACCAGTAGCATGATATAGCTGAGCTAGGTTAAAATAAATACGATTCAAATCATCTCTAGCCTGAGTTTCTTGTGCTATTTTTTCTGCTTGTTTGTAATAAGAAAGGGCTTTTCGCTTTTGTCCTATTAATTGATAACATTCAGCTAAATTATTGAGTGCTGTTATTAATTCAGGCTTACTACCTAATTGCTCGATTTGAGTAATGATTTTTTGATACTTAGGAATAAGTTGCACTAATGCGGATGATTGTTGTGTTTCTTTTAAACAGCTTATTTGAGCTTCTAAACTCAGTAAAAGCCCTTTTACATCTCTATACTTTTCCTTAATGAGCATACTTTGCCGATAAAATACTATAGCTTCTTCAAATTTTTGCTGTCGAAAAGAAACTACCCCTAGATTATGCATAAACTGACTGATCTCTAGCGAATCACTACGTGATAGCGTAGTTTTCGATAGTAATAGTTTTTTGCCATAGTCATAATCGGCCTTTGCCTTTTGATATTCTCGTTGCTTTTCCCACATATTCCCTCTATTCTTTAGAATCTTAATAATGCCTTTTTGATCATGAATGGCTTCTCGAATAGTGAGTGCATTACTGAAATAATAAATGGCAGAATCATAATTGCCAAGTTGATTATAAATCGTCCCAATATTATTGAGTACGCCTGCTGTTCCTTTTTGATCGTTCAGTTCTGTTCGGAGTTTCCAAGCGCTTTTATAATAGGTAATGGCCTCTCGATAGTCTCCCCGATATTTAGCAATTAGGCCTTTTCTGACAAAAGAAGAGGCATGTTCTGTTTTGATTTGTTTTTGGCTAGCAAAATCTAAGGCTTGATTAGCAAAATATTCGGCACTATCTAAATTAATCCTTCGATATTCCCAAGCTAATTCGTTAAAAGCGGCAGCTCTCAATGAATCGTTTACACTAGCTGCTTGTACATGCAACTGTTGTATGACATCATTTGGTTGTGCGGCTATACCAATTGAATATAAAAGGTAATAAGCGATACTGATAGTACCTTGCCATTGTTTAATAATATATTTTACATGTATCATTTTATATCAGTTCGCTTATCACATTTAATCATTAGTTAAATAGAAGGTTTGTCATCTCCATCTTCTGTATGGACGATTACGCCACCATTGTCTTTCTTGTTACTGTTATTCTCATCTAACGCTACATTTTGGTTCGTTTCAGTAACAACAACTATCTCAATCCTTTCAATATTTAAGACCTGAGAACCGTCATCTGGATCTATTGTAGTCCCTATAGCTCGGACATTACCAGGAATTTCCTCTTTAAAATGAAAATATTCATTTGCATGTTGGATTGGTGTGTCTAATAATTCTGCAATAAATTTTAATTTTCTTCTAAAATTCCCAGGTTTTAATCTACCATTCCAAGGAGTAGTCTGTGTTTCTCCCCCAATCAATTCAGGTATATCCTTAATTTTAAATCTAGCATCGTTTTTAATTAGGATTGATAATTTAGTGTTTTTATCTTCAGTCGGAATAGCGGTTCGTGATTGTCTCTCAATACTCCAATACACATGTGGTTCGAAAATAACCTGATCTACATTTTCTTCTAAACTTTCATTTTTCTCTTTCATTTTTCTAGCTATTTTGATTTAAGTAATTAGTTAATGCTCTTTTTGCAGGTTGAATACGTTGTACATTTTCATATTCTATACTGTGGGCGTTCAAAACCGTACGAGATAGCATACAAGAGTTGTCAATGACAAAATCTTCCTTACCTCCTGTTAAAATGCCCTCTACTTTATGAGTTTTCGCATTGAATACGGGCGATCCTGAGTTTCCTCCATAACTATCTAATTTTGCCATAAAACAGTGCCGTCTGTAAATAGGATTATTTGTTCTGGAATAGTCAATACTGGTAGCATCGTCTGCATATTTTAATGGAAGGGAAATAGGATGGCCAATAATATACAGCTTTGTTTTATAAGCTGGCTTTTGATTAGACATTGGTAATGGTGGACGATCATGAACTGGACGATCCAACTTTAATAGTATCCAGTCAGGTTCAGCAGGTGATTCTTGTCCCTCTCCAGCAATAACAGACTTGAAACTGTAAACCTGAGTATCATTATGAATTAAAGTTGATATTGCTCCTTTGTTTCCAGCGTGAAAGTCAAAGATTACTCTCAAGTCTTCCCAAGGTTTATCAGGTAAAGTGTCATGATTATCTGAAGGATATACGCAATGATATGCAGTTGCCATAATTTGCTCATGAACTAAAAAGCCTGTACAATTATTAGAAGTGACAGGTCTAATTTGATCATAAAAAACTTCTTCTTGACATAAAGGGTATTGATGAGTTGCTTTTACGTATTCATGAAAAGGTAGTGTAACCAGTGCAGAGTAAGATTTATTAAGTTTTACTAATGCATGCTTATGAACGATTATTCCTACACTTTTAGCATGATGAATTACTGCCTGTAAATAACCAATATCACGTCTATTATCAGTTCCATAAATAATTTTCATTGATTTTATCATTTTATTTGCTTTATGATTTTACTAAAATATCGGTTGCTCAAACTACAATAATTAGAAGTAAGAGTCCAGTGTTTTGTGGAAATTCAATGAACGAATAAGCAATCTATTCCTGATCTCCCTCTTTGTCGCCTTTATCTTCTATGATGTAGTTTACTACCGTTTTGACTTGCTCTTTTACATCATCAGCATAAGTATTGGATAATTCTTGAATGCGCTCAGCTCGGACCTTAGCTACATTGGTTTCGACCATTTTGACAGATACTTCGGCAATTCTAAAACCTTTGCCAATCGGAATTTGATCGGATATGTAAAAGTAATCTCGCGCATTATCATGTTCGATTGGCTCACCAATTTTCAATAATTGAACTGATTTCACACTCAAGTCTTGTGTGGTCTTTTTGCCTTCATTGAAGAAGGTTACTTTCAGTTCAATGGTATAATCGTTAAAAGGATAGTCTTCTTTTACTTTCGCTCCACTATACTTAATAGTCGGTTTTTCTTTGATTACATAAACAAAGCTGCTGTCATTTTTTGTAAAGATTGGTATTGGTGTAAAAGCAAAAGATAAAGCCGTGCTATCTTTGTATTCTTTATTATTTTCTTTTTTTATAAACCTTCTTGTAACGGTAAATGAAGGGATTGCATCTGGATTTCCTAAATAAGTATTCGCTGCTGAAAATTCATTGGTATACTTTTTTAAGTTCCGTTCAATTTGATTCGTTGTAATTTTGAAGCCTAAATCAATAATGGATGGAAGTAAAGTGGCTGCTAAAGTTCCAGCTCCAAAAAACTCAAACTTATTATTTTTATCACTTTTATCTGTTTTACGTATAATTATGGAATTCTTTTTCTGAAAAACTAACTGGGTATTTTCTCCTATAACACGTATAGGTTTACCATTTTCCTTATAAAACTTCGACTGCCCAAAAGAGCATAGACTAGACAAGCTCATGATGAGTGTCAAGATAATAATTTTACTATATTTCATTTGAATAAGTTGTTTAATACCTTCCCAAAAAATGGGCATTATGGCTCATTAAATTTTTAAAAAAGAATTAGCTGATTTGGTAAGATTCCAATTTGGGTTGCAAATCTTTTACAATTTCCTCCATCAAAAAACCTTGATTTCGGTAATATTTATTGGGATTTCTAGGGTCTCTAACTGCTTGGCTGTGGATGGCTACTAGCCTAAACCAATCGTCAAATACGGGCGATCCAGAGCTGCCTTTTTGAGTATCTGTTAAGTATTGAACATAATGATTACTCATAGCTTTGACTTGATTATCGCGAAAAGCAATTTCCTGAAATCGCCCTCTAGGATGTTGGATAATATTAACCCTTGCTCCAACTTTTACCCAGCCTAATTCATTCAAGTCGAAATGACCAAATTTTTCACCAGCCAATTTATTTTGCTTGGGCTTCACCTTTACGATGGCATAATCTAATTCCTCGTTTGCATGGAAAAAACTGGTATCACATTCCCAAGCATCCACCTCATCACGTTCGCCATTAGGCAAAATGCGGTAATTGAATTGTAAGACTGCTCGCTTTGCATCTTCTGCTGTCTCAAAAACATGATGGTTAGTCATGAATAAATCTTTGCCGACTAAAAAGCCTGTGGCAGAACCGTTTGGAAACTTCACACGCGCCACTCTATTGGCTACTGCTACAGCTTTTTGTAGCCACCAAATGTACATGAAGTTTGGCTCAGCTAGTAACGCTTCAAATGTACCATCTTGGTCGTCTTGCGCCAACCATTCAAAGCGTTTGGCACTCATGCCTTGATTAATCCAATGTGCTTTCATAATTATTTAATTTTTGTAATGGAAAAAGAATAGAATTTGTACTTTGATGTTTAAATGATCAACATGCAATCCTTCTCAGATTCCCTAAACCATTTATTCTGTTTTCTTGATACAAATATTTCTTATTCAGCACATGATTAAAATCCTGAAATCCATAGAAATCACTTACTGATTTCAGTATATATTAGGATGAACGGTGTAGTTAATGGATAGGCGGTATTAAAAAGGGAAGTAAAATTAAGTTTAAGAAAAATCAGCAAAGTTTATAAATGGATTTAGACTGATATTTTTACAACCGCTGTTGGTGAGAGCTATTCTCCTGATTGGTACATCGTGTAATAAGTTAATACTTGAAGTTTTACGGTATGAGACGAAGCTAGCTTTCTTTGGCAAGAGGAAATAAACCATTCGTGATAAACACTACTAATAGAGCATGTTTGGAGAAGTCTAAAAAAACACTTCAAACATGCCCTAACTCAGTCATCAGTTGAGATGATACTCAATAAAGAATTTCTATAAAATAAGGATCGGGGTCGCCAGAGTAGGTTTCGGTGTATTTGATGATTCTCCCTTGAGCATCATATTCATAGTAAAAAAAACTCTCCCAATCACCAGGTAGTGGAGTGCTGCCCCCAGAAAAGCAATCATTTGATTTAACACGCACATGATTATTTTTATTCAAGGTGACAATTGAAATGATCCCTTCATCAACAAATTGAAAGGCTTGAAAGGCATTGGGCCGATCATCATACTCAGTAATTTGCTGACTTCGGCACCTTTCTACATTATCGTCTTTTATAATGAGTTCAGAACTGGTTTCATTGCCATTTGTTGTAGTGACATTAACAATATACTCCTCATTTGCAGTGAGGAAATTTCTAGTTCTTGAGGTAATATTACCCTGATTATCGAATGTATAGGTATTAATTTGAGTCATTAGATCATCACTTCCTGCATTGACCCGATAAAATGTTTCCTGCATGGGTAGACGATTAGCATTATAAACCACTTCTGAATAGGATGATAATGCTCCATTGGAAAAGTATTCTGCACGATTGATCAACTGATCATCATTGTATTTAAGATCAATGTAGCTATTTCCTCTCCGTTGTTTGATTAACCAACCATCTTCGTCGTATTCAAAGTAGATGGTATCAATGGATGAAGGATCATGATGGATGACCCACATTTTGGGTTGGGTAAACGTACTAATGCCTACATTCATAGCTGTATCGTCACCACAAGCCCATAACAAACTTAAACAAAAGAGTAGTAGTAGATTTTTTGATTGCATAACTAAAAATTAAGTTTTCTACTATATAATGTTTGAGGACTTCAATTGTAAACAGGTTTACCCTATTTTATTTGATAGCGTATTGAAATCAAAAAAACTTGTTAAAACTGTTCGATCACTAGCAGATATCTTTGTTTAAATTATATTTGTAAATACAAATTAAGTATTTGCAAATTACGTTAAAACAAAAATATTAAAACCAATGTCCACTAGTAAACTTTTTAGCAGCTTCCAATTAGGATCTATTGAATTAAAAAATCGAATTGTGATGGCTCCGATGACTCGTTCGAGAGCAATTGACAATATTCCAAATACTTTAATGGCTGAATATTATGCACAACGTGCTGAGGCTGGTTTAATTATTACAGAAGGTACTGCACCTTCGGCAAATGGGGTAGGCTATCCTAGAATTCCGGGTGTATTTAGCGAAGCACAAGTAGCTGGATGGAAGCTCGTTACAGATGCCGTTCATGCAAAAGGAGGACGCATCTTTATTCAGTTAATGCATACAGGTCGTACCTCTCATCCTTTAAACATGGCGGAAGGTACTGAAGTATTAGCGCCATCAGCAATTCAGCTTTCAGGAGAAATGTATACGGATCAGGAAGGTATGAAAGCTTATCCTGTACCTAAAGAAATGACAAAAGAAGATATTCTTGCAGCACAAGAAGAATATGTACAGGCTGCTAAAAATGCCATTGCCGCAGGTTTTGATGGCATCGAATTACATGGGGCAAATGGTTATTTGATTGAGCAATTCATCAATCCTGCATCCAACCAACGTACAGATGAGTATGGAGGTTCTGCTGAAAATAGAAACCGTTTTGTGGTAGAGTTGGCAGAAAAAGTAGTGGCAGCAATTGGGGGCGATAAAGTGGGCATCAGACTTTCGCCTTATGGGGTGTTTAATGATATGAATCCTGATTACCCTGAATTAGTGCCAGCTTATACGGCATTAGCTAAAAAGTTTAGCGAGTTAGGCTTAGTATACATTCATTTAGTAGATCATACCGCTATGGGCGCGCCAGCCGTGCCTGATCAAATTAAAGAAACCATTAGAACGGCTTTCGGAGGAACGATTATTGGTAGTGGAGGTTTTACCAAAGAAACGGCTGAGCATTATTTACAAGAGCAGAAAAGTGAGTTAGTAGCTTTTGGAAGACCATTTATTGCTAACCCTGATTTGGTAAATCGTTTTAAGCACGATTATCCTCTAGCAGATCCTGATTTCGACACGTTCTATACGCCTGGAGAAAAAGGTTACACTGATTATGCATTAGCAGAAGTAGCCGTTTAACTTTTTTCATAAACCACAAAAAAATAGGAGTCATAACAAGTGACTCCTATTTTTTATGACTTTTTTTCTGAAAATGCTAGATAATCATACCAGCACCTACCGTTTCATTGGTAAACTCATCTACCAAAATCACACTTCCAGTACCACGGTTTTTGCGGTAGGCATCGTGTAATAAGGGCTTAGTCGTACGAATCAGAATTCGCCCAATATCGTTTAAGCCAATTTCATTATCTCCTTCTACGCGGTGTAAGGTATTAATATCCATCTTATAGCGAATATCTTTCACGATACAACGAGCCTCATTGGTGGTATGCTTGATGGCATATTTACCGCGAAGTTGTAGTTTCCTTGGATTTAACCAGCACACCATTAAGTCGATATCTTGACTGATTTCAGGTTGGTTTGTTGGCTTGGCTAGCAAATCTCCTCTACTTACATCAATATCGTCTTCTAGTGTCATCACAACTGACATGGGAGAGAACGCTTCGTCAACGGAACCATCAAATGTTTCAATGGTTTTGATTTTGGAAGTAAAACCAGAAGGAAGGGCAATCACCTCATCACCTGGTTTGAATACGCCACCTTCAATCATACCCGCATAACCTCTGAAATCATGGTATTTGTTGGATTGTGGACGAATAACGCGTTGAACAGGGAAGCGGCTGTCAACCAAATTGCGGTCAGTAGCAATTTGTACCGTTTCGAGGTTGTACAATAAAGTTCCTCCTTTGTACCAAGCCATGTTCTCAGAGCGTGATACCACATTGTCACCATACAAGGCACTGATCGGAATGTAACGAATATCTGGAATATCTAATTTTGAAGAGAAATCTTTAAAAGATTCTTTCACTTTATTAAATGCGTCTTCACTGTAATCTGCCAAATCCATTTTATTGACACACACTACTACGTGCTTGATTCCTAGTAGGTTGGCAATAAATGTGTGTCGAGCAGTTTGCTCAATTACCCCATTTCGCACATCTACTAAAATAATGGCAAGGTTGGCAGTGCTCGCTCCTGTTACCATATTTCTCGTATACTGAATGTGTCCGGGAGTGTCGGCAATAATGAATTTACGCTTTGGGGTAGCAAAATAGCGATAGGCTACATCAATGGTGATTCCTTGCTCTCGCTCAGCTTTGAGCCCATCGGTTAATAACGCTAAATTCACATTTTCATCCCCTCTTTTTTTACTGGAAGTTTCAATCGCTTCCATTTGATCTTGAAAGATCGACTTGGTATCGTACATCAATCGACCGATGAGTGTACTTTTCCCATCATCCACACTTCCTGCAGTAGTAAACCGCAGCAAATCCATATCTAAATATCCTTTACTTTCCATAATATGCTTTCTGAAAAAAATCGTTGACTAATACTGATGCGGATATCATTTTTTGTTAGAAATATCCTTGCATTTTACGTTCTTCCATGGCTGCTTCAGAACGCTTATCGTCTGCACGTCCGCCTCGTTCGGTGACTCTAGCAGATGCAACCTCTTCAATAATATCGTCCAAGTTGGAAGCATTAGATTCTACAGCTCCTGTACAGGTCATGTCTCCAAGTGTACGGTAACGGATGATTCGTTTTTCGAATGTTTCTCCGTTATTGAGGTTGAGGAAGTCTGATTTGGCTAACAGAATACCATTACGGTTAATTACTTCTCGTTCGTGGCTGAAATAAATGCTAGGCAACTCTAAGTTTTCCAGCTTAATGTACTGCCAGATATCCATTTCTGTCCAATTACTGATTGGGAAGATACGGAAGTGTTCGCCAACGGCTTTTTTGGTATTGTAGAGGTTCCAAAGTTCAGGGCGTTGATTTTTAGGGTCCCACTGACTAAACTCATCGCGGTGAGAGAAAAAACGCTCTTTTGCTCTTGCTTTTTCCTCATCGCGTCTTGCGCCACCAAATGCTCCATCTACTTGAAGTTCTTCTAAGGCTTCAAGTAATGTAACAGATTGGAGTGAGTTTCGGCTTGCATTGGGGCCTTTTTCTTCGCGTGCTGTTCCACGATCAATCGAATCTTGAACGTAACGTACCAAGATTTCTACACCCATTTTTTCGCCTAACGCATCTCGAAATTCGATTGCTTCAGGGAAATTGTGGCCTGTATCAATGTGTAATAAAGGAAAAGGAACTTTGGCAGGCCAAAAAGCTTTACGAGCCAAGTGAGTTACTACAATAGAATCTTTTCCGCCAGAAAACAATAATACTAAGTTTTCTAGTGTGGAAGCGGCCTCTCTTAAAATGTAGATGGCTTCAGCTTCCAATTGCTGTAAGTGTGTAATTTGGTAAGAACGCATCTCCAATCGTTTTGTTCCAATTCTAGATTTCAAATCGCAAACCTATAAAATAGGAAGTTTTAGAAAGAATGATTTGATTTTAAAATGCAAAAGAACGTTTGAAATCTTCAATCTCCTCCTGCATATTTTTGTGAGGGAGTTCGATATGATCGAATATTTTACAAGGAGTGATGGCTTGTATTTGCCTCATTCGCATGTTCCTTGAAACGTATAGCGTTTCCAAATCTGGATAAAATTCCTGAATTTGTGCCACAACATCGTTTACACTAAGGTTGTGCTCAACAATATTGTAAATTCCCAAAGGTATATTTTGTTTCAAGAAACATTCAATAATATAAGCTAACTTTTCTACATGTATAAACGTTCGTGATTGTTCCCCATTTCCATGAATGGTTACCCGATTATTAAAATTGGCTTCAAACATAAAACGATTAAATACAGCATCAATGCGCATGGTTGGATTATAGCCATAAACATTAGCCGAACGGAGAATATGAACGTTCATTTGATTTTTCAACCGAGTTACCTGTTCTTCTGCCTGAAGTTTTGATATACCGTAAAATGACTCAGGTGCCGGTTCGTGATTTTCATCAACGGGAGTATCTGAACTTCCATAAACGGACATGCTGCTGAGGTGAATAAAGTGTTTTACTTCACTTTCTTCTACTGCATTTGCTAACGTGGCAGTGCCCCAATGATTTATTTGATCAAAAAAGTGGGAATCACTGTCGGCATATGGAGTGGTAACTTTGGCTGCTAAGTGGATGACCACATCCACGCCTTGCAGTGACTGTTTGAGTTTACGGCTATCTAACAATTCACCTTTAATAAATTGAATTGGTTTGCCTTTAAACTTATCGTAGGTGAAAAAACCGTAATTATTCCTAGAAAGGTTATCGTAAATCACTAGCTCAGTGATGGGATTATCGCCTTCAAGAATTTGCTTTGTTAAGGAGTAGCCTATATAACCTGCACCTCCAACGAGTAAAGCTTTCATAGTGAGTAACTGAGTTGGCTAATTCTTGCGGTTTTTAGTGGAGCAAAGAACGCCAAATGATAAATCTGAGTTGAATTATTTTGCCATTAAATCGGTATGCAAGCCACATTCTGTCTTTTTCAGGCCTGCCCAGCGGCTTCCTCTACCTGTTGAGTCCTCTGTAGCTGCATATTTTGCCGTACAAGGTGCACAGCCAATATTGAGATAACCTTTCGCTTCAAGTGGGTGGCGAGGAAGCTTATGATCATTAATATAGGTTCCAATCATACGACCATTCCATTCGAGCATTGGATGAAATCGCAGGGTGTTTTTAGGACCTTTTGCCTCAAAAGGGAAGTTTTGACGATTCGCATTCTGATCTCTACGAACTCCGGTAATCCACACATCGTATTCAGCCAAAACGGGTTCCATGGGTAAGGTCTTGTTTAAAAAACAGCAGTGATTGGGATCACTTGCAAAGTATAGTCGCCCATCTGGTTCACGTTGCAGGTTTTTGGAAATGGGTGATTTAAGATCAATCACATTAATTCCTAGTTGTTTAGCAATTTGTGTGCGGTATTGTAGTGTTTCTGGGAAGTGATAACCTGTATTTAGGAAAAATACGGGTATATTCTTATCAATTTCACTCAAAATATGAAGCATGGGAATGCTGTGAGATTGAAATGATGATGACGCAAAAACCTTGAGTCCTCGTTCCTGATAGGAAAGGATACGATCTCGGAAAAACAATACTTGATCTTTATATAAATCGTTCATAATCACAGTTTTTATATTCAGATAAGTTGTATAACCGCATGTGCAACTAAGTGAATTGTATGCACACCAATTAATTTATCTGAAAAATGTCAATCTAATTCATACTAATTTGTGCTAATACGGCATTTAGTAGGGTGGCTAAACAATCTTCTAAAGAATCTTGATCTGTCTTTAATTCTAAACTTGGATTCTTTGGATGATCAAATGGAGCATCGAGGCCAGTGAAATTTTTGATTTCACCATTTAACGCTTTCTTGTAAAGGCCCTTCACATCTCGCTCCGCACAAACCTCAAATGGACAATTTACAAAGACTTCAAAAAAGTGTTCTTTACCAATGATGCTTCGCGCTAAGTCACGAATTTCATCTGTAGGGCTAATGAGTGAGCAAATGGTGACTACACCGCAATTCATAAATAACTTTGAAACCTCAGCTGATCTACGAATATTCTCCATGCGATCTTCAGCAGAAAATCCAAGGTTATTGTTAATTCCTGAGCGAAGGTTGTCCCCATCGAGTAATTTAGTTAAATGCCCTCGTTGGTGTAAACTTTTTTCTAGTGCTCTTGCTAAAGTGCTTTTTCCAGAACCTGAAAGCCCAGTCATCCAAACTACAAGACTTCTTTGCTTCAATAAGTCTTCTTTATCCTGCTGACTGAGTATCGTATCAAATATTGGATGAATGTTTTCTGCTGCCATGTTTTCCTTGAAAAAGTCACATAATTTTCAATCTACAATCGCAAAAGTAATTGCTATACTAACTTCTTGCTTTCAATATCTTGTCGTAAGTATATATTATTTTGACATAAAAGATTAAAAACGCGTTAAAATCTGTCAGAATAGTATAACTGATATGTGCTGACTCGTGAATTAATAGTTGTAATGACAATAATTGTGCAAGACTTCAACGGGTGATTGAAACTAACTATGTAACAAAAAATGTTAAGTATTTAAGAGCTTTTGTAAAGAATCACGAGATTTGTCACTAAGCTCAACTAAACTGTCTTACTTAAGTACCCCACAAAAAATAACCGTGTCTTTTAATCTGCTTATTTTCTGTGTAGTACTTACAACACATAGTATAGCAAAAACATTTCTTTCAAATCGAGGTTTTCTAAAATAGAAATGGTCAGAGTCACTGCTGTGGCAATACACTACTATTAAATAACCTCATAGCGTAAAACCAGTATGAAAAACATAGTGATCATCTTGTTGTTTTTTTGTGTTTCATTACTTCTAGCTTGTGATGATGACGGATTGAGAGATGGAGAATGGGCGCCACTTATTGCGACTAACCCAGGTAGTCAGGCAGATTTAGGAATAGTTACAGGAGGGTTATACAATGGAGATATGGAAATTGAAAATGGTGTGGAATCTAATTTACCAAGTGGCTGGAAAGATTTGGTTAATGCATTTAATCCTCCAAACAATTATGATTTTGAACATACTAGTGCTGTGGCCATAGGTGACTTTTCCACAAGCATTACAGGTGCTAATATTGATAGTCAAAATGAGTTTGGATTTTTACGACAAATCATTGAAAATCCAGACATTGTACCAGGGACATTTTTGCGATTAAGAGGGAAAGCTAGAACTGTAAACTTATCGGGAAATGGCTTTAATATATGGGTACTTGGCTATGATTTAGACGGAAACCAGATTTTTGGATTAGAAACTTTTGCCGAAACTCGCTTTGTGACGGGAACGCGTAATTGGACAGAATATGTAACTAATATTGATAGTGTACCTTTAGGTGTTGTTCAATTGCAAGTATTTTTATCTATTGGAAGAAGCACAACTGGAACGGTGTATTTTGATGATATTGTATTAGAAGTGGATTAAGAGACTGTTGACTAGTGTACTGTAGGATTTTTGGCAATGAGCCAACATATTTGAGTAGAAAGATGTGTATTCCCATGCTGTTTTTGTGATGATGAGTAGCTTGTGCTTTAAAAAGATCATATGAACGGCTATTTGAATATGGTAAAAAATTAACTTAGCGCGATTATCGAGGGAAATCCCGAAGCACCAGTCCGCCTTGTAAAAGGGCAACGATTTTTAACTCATCATCCTAATGAAAGCGATAAATTTTTAAGCTTGCTCCCCAGCTTTTATACCTGATCCATTTTTCTTCATGGGTTACTTTCGTTATTATTTTATTCTAAACTACTTGTGGAAAACCCACTATTCAGCATCATTAGTGTGATAAACTTCTATAAGTGTCTAACTAAAACGGATGAAAAACACATTAACGAAAACAGTAAAATATACCTTCCGCTTATTACTTATTTTTTTAGCCAGCATACTGCTTTATCTATTGACTGCGATTATTTTAACGCTTATCCCTTCAAACTCATCTAGTGAACAACCAGCAGAAGGTATTGACATCTATTTGATTTCCAATGGCTTTCATATGGATTTAGTATTGCCAGCAACGCATAAGATTTACCATTGGAATGATTTTATCGATTTCACTCAATTTCATGAGTCTACCAAGCCCCCTAAATTCCTCGCCTTTGGCTGGGGCGATAAAGGCTTTTTCTACGATGCCCCTACAGTTAACGATTTAACGATTTCCACAACACTAAATGCCATATTCTTGCCATCGCCTTCTGTGATGCATGTGATCCTATTTTTCGGTCGGCCCGTAGGTCAAGATGTGCATCAAATTACCTTATCGCCCCAGCAATATGAGGCACTGGTTATGCATATTCAAAGCGGGTTCCAACGCAATGAGCAACAACAAATTATCCCGTTAACAGGGGATGGCTATGGGCATGTTACAGATAAATTTTATCAAGGAACAGGCAGCTATTCTTTATTCACTACCTGTAATAGCTGGATTAATCAAGGGCTGAAAAAGGCTGGCGTAAAAACAGCTACTTGGGCACCGTTTGATTGGTGTACTTTATACTATTTCGATTGAATTTAATCAGTTGATAATCAGTGGGGTGTGGTGTCAAGATAGTGTCTTGACACTACTTCCGAAACATTGATTAATTTGAATTCTAGGCTATCTATTTACCGAAAAACTAAACACATCCGGTCGGTTGTAATGACCAACTACATCTAAAGCCATTTTCTCTTTGGTGACTTCAGTTAAATCTACTTCACCAACCACCAGTTCTTTCCCTGTAAAATCGGGTTCTACAATGTATCTACCATTGGGAGCCACAATGCAGCTGCCTCCTTTGAGTACTAGAGTTTCAGGCTTTTCGGCTAATGCAGTTGGAAGGGTAAATTCCTTCGGAAGTTCCTGCGCTTGCATCAATTGCCCTGCTGCTACCACAAAGCACCTTCCTTCAAACGCATAATGCCTACTGGCTACTTGATGCATTTCGTGTACGGTCGGCCAAAGTGCTACGTGAATGTGCTCTCCTTCTAAATGCATGGCTTGTCGGGTGAGGGGCATCCAATGTTCCCAACAAATTAAGCTACCTACTTTGCCAATACTCGTAGTAGCAGCCTTTAAGCCCTTCGCATCTCCCAAGCCGTGTACTAACCGCTCTGTAAAAGTTGGCATGAGTTTGCGATGATGGTTGGCAATTTCCCCCGTGCTATCGATAATCACGAGGCTATTGAAAATCGTCCCGTTATTTGCGCCTTGTTCTATTCGTTCATTAAAACCAATGCATAAAATCAGTTGGTATTTTCGGGCTAATGCCGCGATTTGCTTTAATTCAGGTCCATCCATACTAAGGCTATTTGCTACAAATCGCGCAAATACTTCTTTGGTAGGTTGGTAATCCCATAAAGCGGCTTCTGGTACGTAATCAAACCAAATTCCAGGATAGCCACTCAACCATCCTTCTCCAAATACCAACAAACGGACTCCCTGTTTTTGGGCTTCTATTACATATGATTCAATTTGTGCGACGCTTGCTGCTAAATCTAAATGAGCAGCTGCTTTTTGGACAATTCCTATGGTTACGTTCATGTTGATAAATGGGTTGATTCGTTCGACTCATAGAATAATTACTATTTTCGAACAGCTTTAAGCAAAAAAAAATTCCCGAAGTAAATGCTTCGGGAATT
>JBMYQA010000116.1:0-16710 GCA_049600855.1 Flammeovirgaceae bacterium
TTTCTCATACCAAATTCGAAGTGGGAACGATTCAATTTTATCTCGCTAAAAATAGTATTCTCTTCTTGTATTGGCAAGCGATCTACGTAGTACTGCATAGGTGTACGTAGGAAGCTATGTAAATATATGCAAAGCCCCTCATTTATTCAATCCTCTGAATACTAGACCTTTGAAATAAGACGCTAGCCCATCAATGAGTTAACTCGTAGCTTATTTTTTCATTTAAACTTAATTATTATGAAACAAAATTATTATTTGATTTTATATGCTTTTATGGCCTGTATGTTTTGGGATATAGGACATGTAACTGCACAAACTAAAATTAGAAATGTAGAAACAGGTAGTGAATACTCACGACCTGATAATGGTAATTTATGGTCGGGTAGAAAATTGGTCATTGTTGAGCCCTACAATTGTGGTAATTATAAAGTAAAATCTGGCACTAATTTTTTGACGGCAAACGCAGGAATACAAATGGCAGCTGGCCCTATCAACCCACTTCAACTAAGACCTGCTGAAAATAATTGTGGAGGCACAGTGGCGAACTTTTTTGGTGTTCGATTCAAAGACCCTGGTCAAAGCTATTGGACATTCATTTTGAGAAAAGCTACTATTATAGTTGGCCCTCAACCTTTCTATACAAAAATAACCCATGAAGGGGGACTAGTAACTTGGACAGTTTATCAACGAAGATTAGGACAAGATAATGATGATGCTATTTATCAAAAAAGAATTAGTGACATCACGCAAGAGCCGATTACTGAATTTATTTATCCGACAGCATGGTGTAGGGGACAATGGCATCGTTTTGAAAATGACCAGATTACATTAAATGATGAGACCACTTATCACTGTGATACTTGGAGCCATGTAGGATACGAAGAGGGAGACCCCAATAGAGGTTACAGTTACCGTATTCGTACTTGTTCATCAGGTAGGGGGTGTGATAATTTTAATACTCCAATTATTAGATTAAAAGATCTTACTATTAATGGAAGTGCACAAGGTTCTATTGGAGGGGATGATGCACCTGCAGGAGCAAGTGTTGAAGTAGAAGGGGGCTTAGTAGTTGTGTTTCCTAAAGGGCGTTGTGTAAATATTGCTAGTGCAACACGAACTATTAATGCCTGTGCCAATGCGCGTATTGCACAGCATGATCATGGACAAGGAGGGATTCAGCATTATGAGATCGAAAAACGGATGTATCCCAACCCTGTAGAAAATATCTTGAATTTAGAGTTTACCCTAGAAAAAGAGGCACTCGTTTCTATTAAAATTTTTAATCAGCAAGGGCAACTTGTAAAGGAGGTGAAGAAAGAAGAGTCAATGCTTGGTGGTCCTTACAAATTAAGTGTCAGTGCACAAGATTGGCAACAAGGTGTCTACATTGTTATGATGGATTTGGGAGAAGAAGGAGTCTTGACCAAACGCATTGTAAAACTATAAGTATTCTATCATTTCAAACTAGCAAATCCAATGAGGAAAATATATGTATTAATGACGCTGCTAGCTCTATTTTGCTATCAAAGTCATGCCCAAACTATACAGGCCGAAACGGCTAATACACAAAGTGGAGTAAGCATTGCTTCAAATCAGTCAGGAGCCAATGGTGGTGACTACTTGGACTTTGGGGGTAATGGTACCTACGCGCAATGGAATGTTTCTTATGCAGCAGGAACGACTGCGGATATTGTAGTTCGCTATTCAGCTGGAAGTGGCACAAGAGGGCTTAAATTAACAGTGGGAGGCGTTGATAAGGGAAGTAAAACCCTCACAAATACTGCCAACTGGGATACTTGGAGAACGGTTACTTGGTCAAACGTGACTTTAAATGCAGGAGGCACGATTCGTTTAACTGCCGTAGGCCAAGGACCTAATGTGGATGAATTTGTGATTAATAGTACAAGCGGTGGGAGTACTGGAGGCGGGAACACTGGCGGTGGTAGCGGAGGTGGAAATAGTGGAGGAAGTGGCAGTAGCACTTCCTGTTCAGCTGACCATACGCAACAAGCAGAAGTTGGGAGCACGCGTAGTGGCGTAGGTATTTCATCTAATCAATCAGGGTCTAATGGAGGACAATACTTAGACTATGGAGGAAACGGCACCTATGCGCAATGGTCTGTTAATTATACAGCAGGAAGTACCGTAGATGTAGTGATACGTTATTCAGCTGGAAGTGGCACGCGTGGCTTAAAATTAACAGTGAATGGCACTGATGAAGGAAACAAAAATCTTCCTAACACAGCCAATTGGAACACTTGGTCAACTATCACATGGAGTGATGTTCCTATGAACGCCACAAATACGATTCGCTTAACTGCAGTTGGTTCAGGACCGAATGTAGATGAATTTGTGCTTGATTGTGTAAGCGGTGGTTCGAATAGTGGTAGTTCTGGTGGAACTGGAGGGTCAGATACCCAAGCTCCTAGCAGACCTACAGGTTTAAGTACCTCTAACATAACAAGTAGTTCAGCCACACTTTCTTGGAGTGCTTCCTCTGATAATGTAGGAGTAACAGGTTACGACTTGTATCGGGGCAATACCTTGGTGAAATCGAATCATAGCAGTACATCATACACCTTTACAGGTTTATCCGCTTCTACCACATATTCGTTAAAAGTTCGTGCACGTGATGCCGCAGGTAACACTTCTGCTGAGGCAAGTCGCTCAATAACCACAGCAAGCAACAGTGGTAATTCTGGAGGAGGTGGCAGTAGCACTTCCTGTTCAGCTGACCATACGCAACAAGCAGAAGTCGGGAGCACGCGTAGTGGTGTAGGTATTTCATCCAATCAATCAGGGTCTAATGGAGGGCAATACTTAGACTATGGAGGTGACGGCACCTATGCGCAATGGTCGGTCAATTATACAGCAGGAAGTACCGTAGATGTGGTGGTGCGTTATTCAGCGGGAAGTGGTACGCGTGGCTTAAATTTAACGGTAAATGGAGCAAATGAAGGAACTAAAACACTTCCGAATACGGCCAATTGGAACACTTGGTCAACTGTTACATGGAATGATGTACCCATGAATGCCACAAATACAATTCGCTTAACTGCTGTTGGTGCTGGCCCGAACGTAGATGAGTTTGTGCTTGATTGCGCAAGTGGTGGCTCAGGAGGCGGTTCTGGAGGCGGTGGAACTGGTGGCGGCGGCGGGTCAACAGGTTCCTTGGCAGATGCTGATTACATAGGTACAATGGATGATTTATACACTGAAATCTTTAGTCATTTTGATCCAGGAGCAGGAAGAAGTGTAGGTAATGGACAAGCTGCTACTTTAAGTGTGAATTCTCTGCGACTAGGATCTCTAACAACTATGCCTTCTGGCTCTGTATTAGCTGTTAAAGGCGATGCAATTATGGAGGTATTGCATGTAGCTCGACAACAAGCTTGGCCTGACTATGTATTTGCCCAAGAGTATCACCTGATGCCTTTAGAAGAACTGCGCAGCTATATCAGCCTGAACAAACACTTGCCTAAACTACCTTCTGCCAAAGAAGTAGAAGAACAAGGTCACTTTTCTTTAGGCAAGCACCAAGTACTACTCTTAGAAAAACTAGAAGAATTGACACTGTACTCGATTCAGTTAGAAGAACAAAAGCAAGATCTCAAAGCTGAGTTGGAAGCACAAGCTGCCTTATTAAATGAGCTGGAGGCACTGCTAAAAGTAAAACTAGCTCAGCAACAAGAAAAATAAAGTATTCACTTGAATTGGTAGAAGAACTACCCTTCTACCAGTTCATTAACAAGATAAATGATGAAGATATTTAAAGTGATTTTTAGTGTTACTTGTTTTTTGCTCATAATGGGACAGCAAGTGAAGGCACAACAACATAGTCAATTCGAAATGGCTGTAGGGAAAAGTGATATTCCTGCGCCCACCTATTCTCCTACCTACCACAGCTATCGAATGTCGATAGAAGGTAAGGCTATTTTTGAAGAAGTAGTGATTCAACCTAGTAATAATTGGCCTGACTATGTATTTCAGCCAAACTACCAACTTATGCCCTTGGCAGACTTAAAAAAATATATCTCACTTAATAAGCATCTTCCTAATATTCCTAGTGCTGAAGAAATCGCTACAGCTGGTAAATATAGTGTAGGAATGAATAACATAGTATTGCTAGAGAAAGTAGAAGAGTTAACGCTGTATACCCTTCAGTTAGACGCAGAGAATGACTCTTTAGCGAAACAGTTAGCAAGTATGAAAGCAAGAATGGAGTGTATAAAAAGTTTGTTGAATCAGTAATTCACACATTAAATTAGAATCTTATGTTAAAAAAAGTAGTTTTTATATTCGTACAATGTGTATTTATGATGCACATACTTTCAGCACAAAGTATAAACATTAATGTGCCCGCAGGTGAATCTAGATCATATAAGCTGACTTATGATCAAGTTAAAAGTACATCCCACTCTATTACTGGAAATAAGGAATCAAGAAGTGAGCATGAACTGATATCTTCTATAACGATATGGGGGCCAGCCTCGGTAATCACTTTTTCTGCTGGCGAAACAAATACGTATGAGCAGGTATATCCTGGTAACGAATGTGTAACGGTGCTAAGTCATACATACACAGGTATAAAAATAACATCAGATGGGTTCGTATCTGGTGAATTGCCATTCACACGTACCTATCAAAAGTTGTTGAATCCTAGTTTGACTAATGTAGGGCCAAGCTATAACATATTTTCAGGCACAGAAAGCCGTTCTTATCAAAACCCAGTTGGCTATTGTGGTTCTACATATACAATTACCTATTCTATAGAAAATGTTCGAGCAGAACTTACAGGAACATCCTATCGTCCTACTGAACTCAAAGTAGCTACAAATAATCTTCCAAATGGCTATAGTACAGCTGTAGGGGGCAAGGCCTATTTTGAGGGGATTGATATTGCTGCCCAAGCAGATTGGCCTGACTATGTATTTGATGAGGCTTATCCTTTACTGCCTTTGTCTGAACTAAAAGCCTATGTTGAAGAAAATAAACATTTACCCAATGTACCTTCGGCTGCCACCATTGAAACACAAGGCTGGCATGATGCAGGTGCCACCACTACTTTGCTCTTAGAAAAAACAGAAGAACTTACGCTTTACACTTTACAACATTACAAAGCCCAACAAGAACTCAAAGCGCAAGCAGCTGCACAAGAAGCTATGCTGAATCGCTTAGAATTACTTGCTAAGCAGCTCAAGAAAAAGTACACCAGCGAACAAAGGTGAGAAAAGTACTTCGAAATGAATCACCCTATTTCCAGTGGTAAGTAGGGTGATTTTTTCCTCTGAGAGATTATATGTATCTTCAATAGTTATTTTCATCTTCCCTAGAAGAAAATTAATTTAGATCCGCTCATTCTATAGATATTACCCAATGTTCTGTAAACAACTTAGGCAATTCCTTGTTATTTTTTGCATTTATTTATCATTTGGTAATGCTCCTTCCATTCAGGCACAGCAGTTTGATAGTCTCTATCAAGCATTAGAAAACCCTAATCATTCCGATTCGCTACGCGCAGAAATACAGGTAGAACTACTCAGGCAATATCATTTTCATGGCTTATGGGCAGAAGGTATTCCTGAAGGCCTAAAAGCGATTCGACTGATTGATGCAGCACGTTTTCCTGATCAAGCAGCTTTGGCCCATCGATGGTTATCTGTGTTATACAGATTTGTAAATAAGTTTGATAGTATGGAATGGGCGTTAAGGCCTACAAAATCTTTACAAACTAAAGTTAATACAAAAACTCAAGCAACGCTCTTATTTGCTTGGGGCTATTACTATGATGCGCTATATGGAAAGACCAAACAACAAACAAGTAGTGATTCGCTTATTTTCTATATTGAGAAGGCATTTGATGTATTTGCTACTTTCCCAAAACATCCCAATCAATTGGCAGCTTATGAAGTACTAATAAGTCATTATATCAAACTGAATAGGTATGTAAAAGCAACCGAGCTGTGTAATCAAGCCTTTACACTCACTGAAAAACACCATGAGCTCGCCTATTTATATCGTGCCTTAGGTAATATAATGCTGGCAACAAGTGAATATGCAAAAGCCATTGAAGCTTTTCAACAAGCCATAGCGCACCTCAATACAGCTAAAGCAAAGTTGGAGGTAGAAGTATTCATTGGGTTTACCTACTTCTCACAAAAAAACTATCAAAAAGCACTAATGACGTTTCAGAAAATCAAACAAGCTGAGAATTTTGATAGGCTGTTTTACAAAACCCAGACTTATGTAGTAAAAATGGTTGCCGAATGTCATGCTATGTTAGGAGATAAGCAGACAGCACTGAAAGGCTTCAATGCTTTACAGCAACTATTGGGACAAAAAAGTACCATAGCAGCAAGTCATAGCACAAACTATTCGATTGGTTGTATGCATATTGAACTCAAGCAGTACCAACAAGGAATTCCTATATTGAAACGATATCTTGCAGCAAGAACAGATTGGAGGAGCCAAAAGCATACTTCTACAGCACTTGCTGAAGCCTATGAAGCCCTTGGAGATTATAAAAATGCTACTAAATATTATAAAATTCATAAAGAAGCTTCCAAGTATTATCAACAAGAGCAAGACAGTATTCGTGAAGTTCGGCAGCTTGAAAAAGTAAAGGAGTTAAATATTCAATTTGAAACTGAGAGAAAAGAACAAACCATAGCCTTGTTACAAGAGCAGGAGCAGCGAAAAGATGCAGAACTCAAACAAAGTCGCACTCAGAATTATGCCCTAGTTGGAGGTTTATTAGCCACTGTAGTATTAGCTTTTACCTTTTTTCGTGCCCGAAACAAGCAAAAACAAGCCAATGCGATTATTGCCAACTACAACCTTGAAATCGAATCCCAAAACCTCCAACTCAACCAACAAAACGAAGAACTCTCCACCACCAATGAACGCCTTGCCGAACTCAACCGCGAAAAAGACAGCCTCATGGATATTGTGGCTCATGACCTAAAATCGCCCCTTAATAACATCGTGGCCTTGTCTGAATTAATGAATTTGTCTAAAGCAGATGAAATAGAACGTGAACAACTGCTCCAACAAATTCACCAAGAGCATCAGCGTGGAGAGGATTTGGTAAAAGACTTGATTGATTTACATGCTTTAGAGCAATCAAGTCAAGTTGTGCTCAAATCCATTCCGATTATGCATCTCCTCAGTGAACGAATTAACCTGATGACCGAGCGTGCTAAGAAGAAAAAGATTCGAATTGAGTTAGAACGGTTAGCAAATCCAACTGTGCCAACTGAAATTGCTTCTTTCAATCGGATAGTCGATAATCTCCTCTCAAATGCCATTAAGTTTTCTGGGTATTCCTCCACCATTCATGTTCAACTCACCGAACAGAACGGAAAATCCATTGTCCGCATTCAAGATGAAGGTCCCGGCTTTAGTCAGGCAGATCGTGAAAAGCTCTTCCGTAAATTTCAGAAGCTCAGTGCCAAGCCCACGGGTGGCGAGAGCTCTACAGGCTTGGGCTTGGCGATTGTCAAGCTATTGGTGGAGCGTTTAGGTGGAGAGGTAGTATTGGAGGATACTGAGAGGGGGGCTTGTTTTCGTTTGGCCTTCCCGACCAAAGACCTTCCAAGTTTGAGCTAAAAAGAAGAGGTTGGAGGGCTTTAACCTAAATAAACTTGGAAGCCACTAAGCCATAAGTTCTATATACATAGTGGGTTATGTACCCAACACTGATTCTTTACTGGTTGAATTTGTAAGCTATTTTGACAGAGGTGCTAGTTCTAGCGGAAGCTATTTAAATGCGTACATCTACAAAGGGTATTTGCATGATGATTTACTACGAAAAAAGTAAGGGTTGGAAAATTCTTTTGAATCCTGCTTTACCTAATCGCAGCTGCTTCGCTTTCTAAAGCCGTTTTAGCAGCAGTTGCTTCACTGGTTAATGGAGCATCTAATAGATTGGTTCGCTCGTAAGGGTCTGTTGTGAGGTGATACATTTCTTGTGAACCATTATTAAATTCAATGAGCTTATAGGGAGCATTTCTAATGGCCCATCCATTCGCATCATCTGTGTAAACAAAATCACGTTGTGCTGCATTGGCATTACTTAATAAAGGCATAAAGCTAAAGCTATTTTGAATGCTTGAGGTAGCAGTTCCTGCTAAATCAGCTATGGTGGCAAATAAATCGCTGGTGTGTATGAGTGCCGCTTCGCTACCCGTACGCGTTACCCCGTACCCAGAAACAATCATGGGGACATTTACTCCACCTTGATACAGGGTGCCTTTAGCAGTTCTTCTTGAGTAAGGGTTTTGAATAACAGCACCTGTTGTACCATTATCTCCTACAAAAATGATGGTCGTATTTTCTAGTTCTTCAGTAGGAATTGCTGCAAGTAAACGTCCAATTTCCGTATCCATCGCTTCCATCATTGCCATAAAATAAGGTTCAGGATTGCTAGTAATGGACGCTTGATCTGTAGGTAAGTTGCCTTGACTATGTAGGTGACTAGGCGGTAAGTGAAACGGAGTATGCGGAGCGGTATAAGCTACCCATAAAAACCAAGGTTGATCTTGATTGCCCAGCCAGTCTATCGCTAAATCTGTGATTTTGGTGGTGATATAGGTGTTAGAGGTCGTGGTTTGCCCGTTTTCTGTAAGCGGCCAGCTGGAATAATCAGTGACTGCTCCAGAAATTAATCCTGCATAAAAATCTACGCCCATATCGGCGGGATGGGTAATATTTGCACTACCATTACCAGCCAAATGCCATTTCCCAATGACGGCATGGCGATAACGTTGATTCGTTTGTTGATCTAAATAACGGTGAATGCTTTGTTCGCTCGTGTTTAGTAAATCACCCACCGCCAATACGCCACTATTCACACCATACTTCCCTGTTAATATGGTGGCACGAGTCGGCGTACAAACGGAAGAAGACCACGTATTGTTAAAACGTAAACCATCAGCCATCAAGCTTTCTAAATGAGGCATAGTTGGTTTAGTTGCACCGATCGTATAGCCTGGAGTGGCATCAAGCCCCATGTCATCGGCTATAATTAGGAGAATATTTGGAGAAGTTGAAGAGGTGTCGGGTGTAGCTTGATCATCATTACAAGAAATGATGATCGTAAGAGAAAGTAAACAGATGAAGAGTGCAAGCTTGTTTTTCATTTTAGATAAATTTAGTTTTTGTGATAGACAACCCTAATGAGTAAAGGTTTAATCTTGATTGTATTTTAGAAGTACATTTCTAGGGAATACTTGTTTCAGAACCTTTTCTGCCAATCCTCGTTCTTTCAAGAAATTATAAACTACAAAAACAAATATGTTACCTTTTATCACAAAAATTAAAACTACCCTTCACGATGTGTTTGAGCGAGCCGATTTATGGTTTGAAGAAGACCCACTTATTCGGAATTACCGACCTGCATCAGATAGATGGACTATCAATGAAATTCTTGAACACATTTCCCTGACCAGCCATTTTTTGCTCATTTTAATTGACAAGGGCGCAAAGAAATCCCTTAAAAACCTTCATAACTTGGATGTTTCAAGAGAGATTGAGTATTACCAGTTTGGCGGAGCGAAATTAGATGAAATTGCTATTCACCAAGCTTTTGAATGGATACGTCCTGAGCACATGGAGCCAACTGGTGAAAAATCGCTGCCTGAAATTCAGCAGATATTCGCAGAACAGTTGAGACGTTGTTTGGTTCATTTAGAAACCATGCCAAACGGTGAAGGTGTTTTATACAAAACAACCATGACGGTGAATGATTTGGGCAAGATCGACGTGTATGAATACATCTATTTTTTGGCAATGCACATCGAACGCCACATTACCCAGATGGAGAAGAATAAAAAGGAATTTTTAAATCAAAATTAGTTTTATCCTATATCTTTCCCATTTGATTGGATGAAGCACTATCCAATAGAGTGCTTCTCATTCTTGTTTTTACATTTTAGATTCACTTAATTTAATGCAATTATCCATTACCACCACCCATCAGCCAGCCACAGATTTGGGCTATTTGTTACATAAACATCCCGATAAGGTACAGGAGTTTAGCATCACAGGAGGAAAGGCACATGTGTTTTATCCTGAAGCTACAGCAGAACGTTGTACCGCAACTTTATTAGTTGAATTAGATTCGATTGATTTAGTACGAACCCTAAAAGTTCCGGGAGATAGCCTGATGCTTAAGCATTATGTGAATGATCGACCCTTTGTTGCTTCCTCTTTCACGAGTAGTGCGCTCACTAAAGTTTACCGTTCTGCCATGAACGGCAATTGTAAAGATAAACCAGAATTAGTCAATCAAGCCTTACCCTTAGAAGTGAGCATTTCTGTGTTGAGTGTAAAGGGAGGAAAACAGTTGATTGATGAACTTTTTGAACCGTTGGGCTACGAAATTGAGGTGACGAATTATCCTTTAGATGAAAAGTTTACCGATTGGGGCGATAGCAGTTATTATACAGTGGTGTTGCGGCAAACGATTCCCTTAAAAGATTTTCTAACGCATTTGTATGTACTGCTTCCCGTTTTTGATAAGGAACGCCATTCTTGGGTGTCTCAAAACGATGTAGAGAATTTATTGGCGAAAGGGGGAGAATGGTTAAAAAATCATCCTAAAAAAAGTGTGATTACAAATCGCTATTTAAAGCGAATCAAACGATTTACTCGAGAAGCTTTTGAGCGTTTAGTAACGGAAGAAGTGGAAAGTGAGGGACAAGAAAATCAACCAGAAGAACCCAAAGCGAACAAAGAAAAGCGTTTATCGATGCATCAGCAACGATTAAATGCTGCCTTACAAAAGCTATTGGAAAGTGAGGCCAAATCGGTACTAGATTTAGGTTGCGGCGAAGGGAAATTACTGCGGAAACTGATGAAGGAACGACAGTTTGAGAAGATCGTAGGCATGGATGTTTCCTATCGATCGCTTCAAATTGCGCGGGAAAAACTCTATTTAGATGAGGTTGGCCCTAGAAAAAGAGATCGTATACAACTCATACAAGGATCACTGACTTATCGCGATGAGCGATTAACTGGTTTTGAGGCGGCTGCTTTAATCGAAGTGATTGAGCATTTAGATATGGAGCGATTAGCTGCTTTGGAACGTGTTGTGTTTGAATTTGCACAACCACATACCATTATTGTCACTACTCCCAATGCGGAGTATAATGAAAAATATGAGTTTCTGGATGCAAATAGCTTTCGTCATGATGACCATCGCTTTGAATGGACAAGAGCAGAGTTTAAGGAATGGGCAACCAAAATGAATCAATCATTTGGCTACGCATTTGAAATTTTCCCTGTAGGAGAAGTCGATGAAAAAGTAGGAGCCTCATCACAGATGGCTGTTTTTAAGAAAATTGATCGCTAAATAGATACCACAAATACCTTAACAGATATGGAAATTAATATTCCCGAATTAGCCTTAATCGCGTTAGTAGGTGCCAGTAGTTCTGGAAAATCTACTTTTGCTAAAAAACATTTTAAACCTACCGAAGTCATCTCTTCTGATTTTTGTCGTGCGTTAGTCGCTGACGATGAAAACAGCATGAGCGCGACACAAGACGCATTTGATGTCCTCCATTATATAGCGGCTAAACGTTTAAAACGCGGGATGTTGACAGTCGTTGATGCTACAAATGTGCAAAAGGATGCACGCAAACCAATTTTGCAATTGGCAAAAGAATATTACTGTTTACCAGTAGCCATCGTATTGCATCTCCCGCTAGCTACCTTAAAAGAACGTCACAGAAATCGGGAAGATCGAGACTTTCCCGACCATGTGATTCGGAATCATCATGTGCAATTGATTAAATCTATCCGACAACTCAAAAAGGAAGGCTTTAAACAAATTCACATATTAGATTCGGAAGAGAAGATCAATAAGCTCATCATCAATCGTCAGCCGTTGTGGAATAACAAAAAACACGAACACGGGCCATTTGATATTATTGGCGATGTGCATGGTTGCTTTGATGAGTTGCAAGAGCTGTTAGAAACATTAGGTTATCAAATCACCCAATTACCCAAATCGGATAACTATGGGTATAAAGTGATTCCTCCTGAAGGAAGAAAAGCCTTTTTTGTAGGTGATTTGGTAGATCGTGGCCCTAAATCGCCCGAGGTATTGCGCTTGGTCATGAGTATGGTGAAAGATGGAGTAGCCATGTGTGTGCCTGGTAATCATGATGTGAAATTGCAGAAAAAGCTCTCTGGTAAAAATGTAAACTTGAAACACGGTTTAGCCGAAACGATGGAGCAACTCGCTCACGAACCTGAAAGCTTTGTGGAAGAAGTCAAGGAGTTTATCTATACCTTAGTCAGTCATCATGTGCTGGATGATGGCAAATTAGTGATCGCCCATGCTGGCTTACGCGAAGAAATGCAAGGACGAGCTTCGGGTATTGTTCGTGCCTTTTGTTTGTATGGAGAAACTACTGGGGAAATTGACCAATTTGGTTTGCCTGTGCGTTACAATTGGGCTACTGAATATAAAGGCAAAGCCATGGTAGTATATGGACATACACCTGTTCCTGAAGCAGAATGGCTAAACAATACCATTGACATTGACACAGGTTGTGTATTTGGAGGTAAACTCACGGCATTGCGTTACCCAGAACGAGAATTGGTTGCTGTTCCAGCTAAAGCGATGTATTGTGAACCTGTTAAACCGCTACAAGCTGAGCAGGAATCCACGCAATCTGCCCAGCAGGAGTATGATGATGTGTTGGATATTGCTGATGTTACTGGCAAGCGTTATGTAGAAACGCCATTGGGGAATGTACTCATTCGCGAAGAAAATAGCATTGCTGCTTTGGAGGTGATGTCTCGTTTTGCTATTCATCCAAAATGGTTGATGCATTTGCCGCCTACCATGTCTCCTACAGCCACAAGCGACTTGCCTGATTTATTGGAACATCCTAAAGAAGCATTTGAGTATTATCGAAATGCAAAGGTGCCAACTGTCGTGATTGAAGAGAAACACATGGGATCGCGTGCAGTGGTCATCGTTTGCCAAAATCCAAGTGTCGCACAAAGTCGATTTGGCCTAGTAGAAGCAGCTTGGGGCGTATGCTATACTCGAACAGGAAGAGCGTTTTTTAAAGATGCTGGATTAGAACAACAATTCTTGGCTTTGCTGAACGAGGCGCTATCCAAAGCGAACTTTTGGGAAAAGCAACAAACGGATTGGGTTTGCTTAGATTGCGAGTTAATGCCGTGGTCTGCTAAGGCGCAAGAGTTGATTAAAAAACAATATGCAGCAGTTGGGGCTTCTTCAAAACATGCTTTAAAAGATTCGGTAAACATGCTGGAGAAGGCTAAAGCAAGAGGTTTGGAAATTGATGTACTTTTAGAGAGTTATCGGCAAAAGCAGCTTAAAGCGAATCAGTACGTAACTGCCTATCAAGCATATTGCCGAGTGGTAAATGGGATTGAGGGGTTAAAATTGGCTCCATTCCATATTTTGGCAACAGAGGGAAAAGTGCATACAGACAAAGCGCATACGTGGCACATGGAAACCATTGCCGAATTCTGTGCATTTAATACGGATTTGTTACTGGCAACTCCTTATAAAGTGGTTGAGTTGGATGATGAAAAACAAGTAGAAGAAGCAATTCAATGGTGGACTGATTTAACTGAGAAAGGGGGAGAAGGAATGGTGGTAAAACCATTGGATTTTATTGTTCGCAATGAAAAAGGAATTGTGCAGCCAGCGATCAAATGTCGTGGTAAAGAATACCTGAGGATTATTTATGGCTTAGATTACGATGTTTTCCATAAATTAGAACGCCTCAAAAAAAGAGGTTTAGGCAGAAAACGAGCTATGGCGATAAAAGAATTTACACTAGGCATAGAAGCGCTGAATCGTTTTGTTCGAAAAGAGCCTTTGCGCAGAACACATGAATGTGTATTTGGGGTGCTGGCGCTAGAAAGTGAACCCGTTGATCCACGACTTTAGAACCTGTTTGCATTTTTTGTTTAGCAGAAAGAAAAAATGCAAACAGCGTCTTAGATTGGATGCATGCATAATTTCTTGTAAAAGTCCCTTTTTCTTCTCCTGATTTTTTTTTAATATTGGTTAAAATAGAGATGATCAGCACTTGTGTTGATGAAATAAAATCAGATTCAAAACGAAGTGGCAAATGAATTGCCACTAACCTTAACCAATACCACCATGGACGCATACATCTATGATGCCATTCGTACTCCAAGAGGGAAGAAAAAAGGAACACTCCAAGAAGTTACGCCAACGCAATTACTGACACTTTTATTGGAAGCCTTGAAAGAACGTAACCAGCTCGATACCAGTAAGGTAGAAGATGTGATTTTGGGTTGTGTGACTCAAATTATGGAACAGGGTGCAAATATCGCCAAAACCGCTGCCCAACAAGCGGGCTACGAGCATGTACCTGGCGTAACCATAAATCGTTTTTGTGCTTCGGGCTTAGAAGCCTTTAATATGGCTACGGCGTATGTCATGTCTGGTCAAGTCGATTTGCTTGTGGCAGGTGGCGTAGAATCCATGTCACGTGTAGCAATGGGCACCGATGGAGGCTCAATTATGATGGATCCTGCTGTTGGTTTTGCGAACCATTTTGTTCCGCAGGGCATTTCGGCAGATTTGATCGCTACTAAGTTTGGCTTTACACGCGAGATGTTAGATGCTTATGCCGTTCGCTCTCAGCAACGCGCAGCAAATGCACAACAAGAGAAGCGTTTTGCCAAATCCCTGATTCCAGTAAAGGATATTAATGGATTTACGATTCTTGATTTTGATGAAAATGTACGTTCCAATACAACTACAGAAATCCTAGCGGACTTAAAGCCCTCATTTCAAATGATGGGAGAGATGTTTGGCTTCGATTCCGTAGCCTTACAGAAGTATCCAGAATTAGAGCGAATCAATCATGTACATCATGCGGGGAATTCTTCGGCAATTGTTGATGGTGCATCATTAACGTTAATTGGAAATAAAAGAGTGGGAGAGGAGTTAGGGTTAACTCCAAGAGCTAAAGTAAGGTCATTTGCTGTAGTAGGCACCGAGCCAACGATCATGCTTACTGGACCGGCACCAGCAACACGCAAAGCACTGAAAAAAGGAGGACTCACTAAAAGTGATGTGGATTTATTTGAGGTAAATGAAGCCTTTGCTTCCATGACATTGCGCTTCTTACAAGATATGGATTTGTCTGAAGATAAAATCAATGTAAATGGCGGAGCAATTGCATTAGGACATCCACTTGGCGCTACTGGAAATATCATTTTAGGAACGCTATTAGATGAGCTGGAACGTCAAGATAAGGAATTGGGTATGGCTACGCTGTGTGTTGGTGGAGGTATGGGAATTGCCACAGCCATTGAGCGCGTTTAACGAACGAATTACCTGCTGATAAGACCGATCAGGGAAACCGATCGGTTTTTTGCATAAAAAAAGACCTTCTAAATCGTAGAAGATCTTTAGGGTTGCGTTTATGATTTATTTTTATTCATCCCTCATGTCAATGATGGTCACATCTGCTGGAACATTAAAGGAGAAATTTTGATCGGTTACTTTAATATTAGGCGTAAACTTAGTGACTTTGTAGCGATAGCGAGCAACCTCAAGGGTATCTTGATCTTTTTCAAAAACCGTCCATTGCTTTAGTGTTTTATCTGTTTTACTCACAAAAAGCTTCACCTTAAAAAAATCAAATTGATCGCGATCGATGGGAGAAAGTTCAATGACATCGCAAGTTGTGTTACCGACTTTTGCCGAGGCTACCATTTTATACTTAAATCCATCTTTGTAAAGCTTGTAAAGGTTTGATGGGCTCTGAAATAAATCTTCCCCTTCTTCTTCTGAATTATTATTGTGGATAGTCACCTCTTTTTCATCTGGTAAATAGCGCCAAATGGTACGTTCATTATTATAGATGATTTGATCTGCAAGCTCAATGATATATTTATTCTTTTTTACGGTGGCTTTTAAGGCAATGCTATTCATGACCTTATCCGATGAATTAAGTAAATCCTGCACAATGGAGATTTTAAATGCAGAGTAACTTTCATACTTATTTTTCATAGCGTCTAGTACTCTTTTCGCATTTGGATCTTGTTGTGCGTGGCTAGTCAATCCAAAACATAGAATTAAGGCAAACGTGAATGCTAATTTCCTCATTGTCATTGTCATTTATTTAAACATTAGTTGAGAGAAGTATTGGGTATTTGTTGCTTTTTGAAACGCAAACTTTATGCAATAGTTTGTAGGTGTAGCGTTAAAGATATGTGAATGCTGTTAACGCTTTTACAACTACCGCAAAACTATTTAATTTCTTACAGAGAATGCATTTATTAAATAAGTTTAATGGTGTTAACCATTTTTCGGATGTATATTTGTTATGCAAGCATCTTATATTTTTCAATTTATTTATTAGTTTGCATTCCCTTTTTTGATAATTATGCCTAAAAATCAAATGGCATAATCGTAGACTGTCGTCTAACATCCTGCAGCTGGTTTGCTCAAAAGCTGCAAACGTTTGAAAAAAGGTTAAGGCCAGCACTAATACACATGCCTTTGCCCATGTTTAACTAACTGATATAGACCATTGGAAAACTATTTGACCAAATACACCAATAAGTATTCCCGTTTCGTAGCGATAGATGGCGCTTTAGTTCATTACAGAGACGAAGGCCAAGGGCAACCTTTAGTACTTCTACACGGTGCGTTTGCTTCATTACATACCTTTA
>JBMYQA010000117.1:0-16678 GCA_049600855.1 Flammeovirgaceae bacterium
TCTAACGTCAAATTAGCTCATTTTCGGTTCGAAACCCCTTACTTTAAACAAGCTCAATAAAAAAAGGCTCTTTGTGAAAAGAGCCTTCATCATATTATAGTTATCAATCGTTTATTCGACTGATGCGATTCTCACTTCAATACGTGTGTTTTTCCGTTTAGCATTTGCCTTATCTTCCAAGGTCTTTAGCTTAAACAAATCACGAGCAGTTATCATAGGGCGTTTATTACCATATCCTATTGCAGAGATTCTACTTTTCTTAATATTTTTACGCAACAGGTATTTTTCTAGTTTACTTGCTCGTTCAGCGGTTAAAATTTCTTCATTATCTTTCTCAATATGAACACCTATTTCCACTTTAACCGTGGGGTTGGCATCCAAAAATTTGGAAAGCGCATCTAATTCCTGTTCAAGAGCATCATCAAGATCATGTGAATATTCAGCAAAACTGGCTTTCAAAATGTAAATTGCACCAATTTCTACCTTCTTGTCAGTCAAGGAAAAAGTGGGACCTTGTGGTCCAAAAGCCATTAAAAGCACAATGGCTGGCAAGAGTAAAAATGCTCTACGCATAGGTTCAGAGTTTTAAAAATTAATGAATAGCTAGTTGCAAGTAATGTTTATCTATGAAAAAGTTAGATTTTTCGAATATGCAAATATATAAAAACATAGGAGGAAAGGAAAATATGAAATATATAACATTTAAGCTATGCCATATTTATTTTATTTAATGTTATGCGATGTAAGCTTTATTTGAAATTTCAAGATTCTTTTTCTCCCCAATTATAAAATTAACAATCTTTTCTCATTATTTAACGATAAGTTCATGCTAAACCATGTGTTGAGTCGTTAATATTTTCAAATAAAAGTGCCTTTTTTCTTACAATTGCTTAGGTGGTCTAATGCGGTAATTTCACATGAGGATACTCATGTATTTCCTTGACAAAACTCATCAAAGTTTTTTTCCGGTTTAGCTAGTTTTAACTATCATCAAAAAAAATAAGTTATGACAGCAATACAAAATGTAAGGCATTGGCCGCGAGCTTAGCTGTAAAAGGGCTTCTTTTTTAGGGTAGTATTTTTAGATGGTAGCAGGTGTACGTAAGCAGTGTGATTAACTACTTTTTTGAGCGATTTTAGGCTCTTTTTGATCTTTCTTCAAATACTTCATCATCAACTCGGCAGTGCGCTGAGAACAGCCTTCTGTTTGAATTTTCTTGCGCATGTCAGCATAATCTCTATGCATTTGCTGTGGTTGATTGAGTATTTTGGTTAACTCAGCTTCTAGGCTTTTAGGCTTAAGTTCTTTTTGAATCAACTCCTTTACGACTTCCTTGTTGGCAATCAGGTTTACCAATGAAATGTAGTCTACTTTGATGAGCCGTTTAGCAATATGGTAGGTGAGTGGGCTTGTTTTATAGCACACAACTTGCGGAACATCAAATAAGGCCGTTTCTAAAGTGGCTGTTCCAGAGGTTACTAATGCTGCTTGGGCATGGGCTAATAAATCATAAGTCTGATTAAAAATCACTTTTACATCCTGCATAATCGCGGGTTCGTAAAGCACAACTTTTAAACTATCTACTCCAGCAATGATAAATTGATAATCTGGAAATTTCGGAACAATTTCCAACATTACAGATAGCATATTCCTAACCTCTTGTCTTCTGCTTCCTGGCAGTACGGCAATAATGGGTTTATCAGAGAGCTGATTTTCTTCAATAAAGTTTGGATTGGGCGTAAAGGTTGAAATTTCGTCGAAAAGTGGATTGCCTACATAATCTACCTGATAATCAAATTTTTGATAGAAGGCCTGTTCGAAGTGCATGATCACGAACATGCGATCGACATATTTTTTGATCTTCAAGGCCCTTCTTTGATTCCAAGCCCATACTTTCGGTGAGATGTAGTAGAATACTTTTAGGCCTTTCTTTTTGGCAAACTTGGCTACGGGTAAGTTGAAAGCGGCAAAATCTACTAAGATCAGCACATCAGGATGATAGGCTAAGGCATCTCTTTTACATTCTTTGAGTAAGCCAATGATTTCGGGTAAATTTCGAATTACCTCCATTACACCCATAAAAGCAGTTTCTTTGTAGTGATGTACCAGCTCACCACCAGCTTCACGCATTTTATCGCCTCCCCAACAACGAAAATGCGCCTCTGGGTCCCTTCGACTAATTTCTTTCATTAAATTAGCGGCATGCAAATCGCCTGACTTCTCACCTGCAACTATGTAATACTTCATCTGCTAAACTTTCGACTGAATACTTCCCAGCTCCCCTATTTTAATTGCAAAGAAAGGAAAGTTTCTGGAAGGAATAAAATTCTTATTTTGTGATTATGAACAAATAAGCACAAGCATAACACCATAGATGAATGCCGCTACAGTAAGGATTCGGGCACATCAAACGCTAAGTTCCAAACAGATATGCTCCGATCATCACTCACGGAAATTAATAGGTTTTGATCTGCCCAATGCAACTTATTTACAGAAGTGTTATGCCCACCGTGTCGTGCTTTGTCAATGACTTTGAGTAGTTTAAAGCGCTTGGCATCCCAAATTTTAATCGTTTTGTCTTTACTACCCGTGGCAAAATACCGACCATCCGTGCTGTAAGTAATGTGATTAATCGTAAACATGTGCGCCACGATATCTTCATACAATTCATAGCCAGTAGCTGCATTCCATATTTTTAAATGGGCATCTCGACTTCCTGAGAGCAAAAACTTACCATCGGGAGAGTAGTTGACAGTGAAAATAGAATTGCTATGTCCAACGGTTTCGTAAAGTAATTCAAACGTTTCGGTGCTAAAGATGCGAAAGGAGTGATCGCTATAGCCCACGACAAATTCAGGTTTGTTGGGGTGTAAGGCGATGCATCTTGCTGAAGCAGAAGAATGCTTTAAGCGTTTTAACGTGGTTAAATTTTCCACTTCCAACACCACTACTTCGCCATCACCTAGCGCAACAAATACTTTTCCTGCTTTATGCTTGATATCGAATACGGCATCCTCTGTAATTTTGGTGGAGTTCACTTTGGCTTGTGAATTCACATCGATCAAGTGAATTCCTGCCGTATTTTCACCGACTAACAACTGGTTTTTCTCGCTCAGAAAACAAAGCGCATAGATGGTATTTTCGGTTCGGGCAATCAACTTGCCATGATTGGGTTTTAACAAGTTCCACTCTACTACCATTCGATCTCCGCCACTTGCGAAGAAGTGATTCTGTTCGCCCGAAGGTTCTATGGTATACAAAGAATCTCGATGACCTGTAAATGTCCCAATTTTTGAAACTTCAACCTTAATCCGTGCTGTCATGGCATTTTACGATTCGTGTGTTTTGCTTAACTCTAAAGCATCTCGTTCTCGGTTTCGCTCTACTCTTGCCGAAACGCCAATACTAATTTCATAAAGTACTGAGATGGGAAGTGCGATTAATAATTGACTAAATATGTCAGGAGGCGTAATAATGGCACTTAAAGCGATAATGGTAACAATGGAATGCCTGCGGTACTTTCTCATTAAAGCAGGTGTGACAATGCCTACTTTTGATAGGAAATAAACAATGATAGGCAACTGAAACATAATACCGCTGACAAGGGTAAGCATTACCACGGTATTGATGTAAGAGGTTAAATCAATTTCGTTGAGGATGTCTGGAGATATTTGGTAATTACTTAAAAAATTGATGGATAAAGGCGTAATGATGTAATACCCAAATAAGACACCTGAAAAGAACAGGAGCGCTACAATTAGGGTAGCTCCTCTACTTACTTTTTGTTCGGTAGGATAAAGCCCTGGTTTCACAAATCGCCAAATTTCCCAAAAAGCATATGGAAATGCGCAAACTAAACCAATGGCTAATGAGGAGGTAACGTGAACGGAGAACTGCCCCATCATGGTTCGGTTTTGGATGATAAAGGGAAGTTTTTCAATGCACAGTAATGGCGAATCCATTAATCCAGATAGGTAACACAAAAACTGATACGTTGGGAATGTCAGTTTAGAGGGCCCTAGTAATAATACATCGAACACAAATTCTACAGAAAGAAAAGCAATAATGGCAAATACAAAGACGGATGCTACTGCTCTTAAGATATGCCATCTTAATTCTTCTAAATGATCGAGAAAGGTCATTTCACCTCCTTCAGCAGATTCATCTACCTGAGTGGGTTGTTCTGTTTGTGGAACCTCATTGGCTACTGGCACAGGTTTTGAACCGCCACCGCCTCTACTCACACTATCATTTCCTACCTCAAAATCCTCCATATTCAGTTCTTTTGTTTTTGATGCTGCAAAGTTAGCTATTGAATAAACAAAACCCCAACCTTTTAAAGCTGGGGTTCGATTTATTCGTTGAGTGGTAAATGCTTAGTAACCACCACGTAATTTATAAGTTTCTGCTACTTTTTCGATTGCTACAATGTAAGCTGCAATCCGTAAAGAAACATCATATTTGCTCGCTGCTTTGTAAACCCGCTCAAATGATTCTTTCATAATCCGATCACTTCTACGGCTTACGCGTTCAGCAGTCCATTTATATCCTAATCGGTTTTGTACCCATTCAAAGTAAGATACCGTAACACCACCAGCGTTTGCTAAAATATCAGGAACAACCGTAACGCCATTTTCAACTAAGATGCGGTCAGCTTTTGAAGCTGTAGGCCCATTAGCACCTTCCACAATCAATTTGGCTTTAATGCGATTCGCATTTTCCAATGTAATTACATCCTCAATAGCAGCAGGTACTAAAATATCTACGTTTAATTCCAATAATTCCTCGTTAGAGATTTTATCTCCACCAGTATATCCTTCCAACGATTTATTTTCATTTCGGTAGGCCATTGCTGCATTAATATCAATGCCGCTTTCATTTACATAAGCGCCAGTATGATCACTAATGGCAGTAACGGTTACCCCTCTTGACTCCAACAAACGGGCAGCATGACTACCTACATTGCCAAAGCCCTGAACGGCGCAAGTAGATTTTACTGGGTTAATTTTCATCTTTTCCATGGCAGAAAGTGCCGACACCATCACACCACGACCAGTTGCTTCTACACGACCTAATGAACCGCCTAATACCAAGGGTTTACCAGTTACCACCGCATTGATGGTTTTACCCTGAGCTTTTGAGTATTCGTCCATTAACCAAGCCATCACTTCGGGGCCTGTACCCATGTCTGGTGCAGGAATATCTAAGTCTGGCCCAAATACATCATACATGGCTACTGTATAGGCACGAGTCAAACGCTCTAATTCTCCTTTAGACATCGTCCAAGGCTCGCACTTAATACCACCTTTTGCACCGCCATAAGGAATGTCTACAACCGCACATTTCCAAGTCATCCAAGCGGCAAGGGCTTTTACCTCGTCCAAATTTACCATAGGGTCGTAACGAATGCCACCTTTTGAGGGGCCCAATGTGTTGGAATGAATTACTCGATAGCCTTCAAAAACCTTACGACTACCATCATCCATAGTAATCGGCAACGTTACGATTACTTGTTTGGTAGGGCTCTTCAACACTTCATAGGTTTCATCATCCAATCCCAATTTTTGCGCGGCAATGTGGAACCGCTCCATCATTGATTCAAACGGATTCTCTTTGTCCTTAATGGGGGCGGGTTCAATGTACGCCATAGTCCTCACTGTTTATTGGTTGAGTAATTAAGATGGATTTTACAACTGGAGGAGTTGGGTTTTATGTGTTTATGGCTCCAAGCAGTCTTACCAATCGCATCTCTTTCATTTTCATTAGTTGTTTTCCTGCTAAAAGAAGCACAACTATACCGTAAAAAAGCCTGTTTTTTTGAGAAAACAAAGATTTTAATACGGGTTTTTTGCAAAAATGGAAAATTACACTAATCAATTTGAAACTATTTTCCGCTTTTCACAAAGCGCTGCAAAGTTAGAGAAAACCCGAACAAAGCGGATACTTTTTTTCAAGAAAAAATAGGACGGTTTTATGCGTTTTTGATTGATTTCAAACGTGTTCGAAAAGCAGTTTGAACAAAATATAGGTTTAAACTGCTTAAACACAGATTTTCTAAAAATGAGACTGGATAAACTTTTAAACTTGGAAATGTTAAGTTTTTTAAATAAATCTTAATGATGCTATTTTAACAAAATTCTCGGCGTAAAAATAACTGTTCTATATTGTAGAACAATTAAGCGACTAGTACTAGGAGTACCAGAAGTTACTTGAAAACTCCCAGAAATATTAAAATCTATTGCGTTACTCTTGAAGCTTGAGTTTTGTTTCTTCAATATCAACAGTATTATCCACATCTATTGTGTCGTGTTAAAGGGGAAGTGTAGAGTCTTCTGATCACATCCCAATCTCTTTCCAAAATTACATTGATTTTTCATTGGTAATTTCAAAACAGTCGCTGAGTGTTAGCATTGATATTCCTAGTGTCTTACTTGAGAATAAACAAGCAATTTTTTGCCTTTCCAAAAACAATTTAGTTACTTCATTCAAAAATATGAAAGAACTTAAATGTAGCTTCCGAATAGAGAATAAAATTACAGCGAGATGCTTTATCAAAAATTTAAAAAATTAAGTTTATTCATTACCCAACAAGGGATTGCATCTCATTATGAACCGCTTTTAAAAAAACAATTAGAACTCACCAACTTTCTATTAGTTTTTGTTTTAATACCCATTGGTACGGTTTTCTTTTTTCTACTAAAGCCAACCATTGTCAATATTTCGATAATATCATTAACGATTGTCAGTTCTTTAATTGCTTTTTACAGTAATATTCAAGGACGTACCTTTTCTCGAATTATACTCAGTTGCCTTTTCCCAATTATTGCTTTTATTGTGCCATTTTCGCTGAAGTGGTTTCATAACCCCATTGAGCAATATTTTCCATCCTTTTTCAATGTACGTGCAGTACTTTTTATAGGCATTGGGTTTACACTGATACTGCTCAATCATAAAACAGAAAGATGGACTATTCTAGGAATCACAGTACCCACGCTTTTTCTTTTTATATTCTTTAAACCTTATTTTGAATACGCTTTAGGTATTTCGATTGATGAAATAGCTTTATACCCAACAATGAGTTTAAGTCCAACAATAGGTGCTTACGTGGTATTTATACTGATGCTGATCTATCAGATTTATGTCAACACAAAATTTGAAAATAAGTTGATTACCCAGCGAGATAAAATTTATACACAACGTGAAGAAATTATTACCCAAAACGAAGAGCTTAGGCAAAACCAAGAAGAAATTGTAAGCCAGCGCGACTATATTGCAACGCAACATGAACAACTCAAAAATAGCAGCAAGCGCATTACCGATAGCATTCGTTATGCCAAATCCATTCAGCAGTCTATTTTACCAGAGGGTCAAGAGTTAACAAGACTACTAAAAGATTATTTTATTATTTATCGTCCAAAAGATATTGTAAGTGGCGATTTTTATTGGGTACATCAAACGGCCAATCAAACGGCATTGGTCATGGCAGATTGTACGGGCCATGGCGTACCAGGCGCTTTTATGTCTATGCTTGGCGTTTCCATTTTAAATGAAATTGTTGAGAAGCAACACGATTTAACAGCACATGAGGTATTGGAGCAACTGGATGAACGCATTTCAAAAGTATTGAATCAACAAAACGACAATGGGAATCACGATGGGATGGATATTGCCTTATGCATTTGGAAAACGCAATCTGGCGATCGGTTTGAACTTCAATTTGCTGGAGCAAAACAAGCGTTATACGTTGTAGAAGATCATCAGTTAACGTGCGTAAAAGGCACCAGAAGGTCTATAGGGGGCTATCATTTTAATAAACCAGCTTTCGAAACGCATGTACTTACACTAAATGCGGGAACAACGCTTTATTTAAGCTCTGATGGTTATGTAGATCAAAACAAACAAAATAGCACTAAAAAAGTGGGTACTAAAACACTCCAAAAATTACTATTACAATATCATACTCTACCCTTTACTGCTCAAAAACAAGCATTAGAAGAATATTTAGATTCCTATAAACAAGAAGCAGAACAGCGCGATGATATTACCCTAATTGGTTTTAGCTTATAGCGTTTGTGTGATAGTGAAACATCCAAATGCATTAAGAAGTTTAAATTCGTTTAGGTCAGCTCAAGTGAGCTGACCTAATTGGTTATTTTATTCTGCTACGGTTAATATAGGTATTTTAGAGGCATCAAAACTCAATTTCACAGGGCCAGTATGGAGTACATCAGCATCAATAACTAACCGCATTGGCTGAGTGGTATCTACGCCATCAAAACCTAGAATAAAGCTACGGTTATTTTTTAAGTTATAAGCTCTTTCAAAATGGTAGGCTGCACAAGGGAATTTTTGATCACCTTGTTCCAAATAAATGGATTCTTGAAATTTGAAAGAATAGTAGTACACCTTTTGATCGTATTCTGCTTGGTTGGTTGTTTTGTAACGCAGTAAATCCGTTTTTCCGTCTACAGCGCCTAATTTTAACTCAAAGGAGGCGGTGTTCGCTAACTCGTGCATTTCTTGATCAAACTGTGCTTTTTTAGGAATTTGTCCTTGTTTCTGTTGAAGCAACAAATAGGCTTGAGGTTTATATTGAACATCAAACATGAAATCGCCTACTTGTTTTTGTTTATGTAAGCCATTTTCTGGATTTCGAATCCATTCAATGTATTCTTTGGGAGCTAGTTCGCCCGAACAAGCGCCAACAATGAGGATAATCAATCCCCAAACGATTCGATTAATTGCCTTCATATTTCCCATTGATGTATTGAATAACTTCTGCTGTAATATCGCTTTCTTCTTTTGCATACATCAAATCGCTATCTTGATGTGCTCCAAAAATAAATTCATAACCATGTTGTTTGCCATAATCATTCATATATTGGGCAATTTGTTCCCAAATTTGTTTGGTGTAAGCCGCTGACTTTTGGCTCTCATCGATGGCAAACTCTTCTTTAACTTGTAAATAGAAATCTCGTTTCTTGAGGAATAGCTCATTGTCATTACCTTGTTGTTGCAAGGTAGTTAACTCCATACCTAGAGAGTCTAATACATATTTATGGCGCTGTTGCATGCTGCTGAGCTTTAATTCAAGTTCTTGTTTCCCTTTAAATTCAGAAAACAACTTTTCTTTGTTTACATAGCCTTGTTTGGGTTGCATAAATAAACTAAGGCCGAACAACAATGTTCCGCCTAGAAGCATTCCAATCATCACTTTAATGCCATCTTTCATGGTGTTAAATAAATTAGTTGCGTAATAAGATATGGGATGAATTAATGATTACAAAGATGAGAATTAATCCGCTCCATTATCTTATAATGACAGAAAAAGCAAAAGGTAAACAGATTTTAGTAGAAAATTATGAGCTGGAATCTAATCTATCTGTAAAATAAAAAATCCCCAAAGCGTTTACCTTGGGGATGGATCTATTGAATCTGTAGTCGTTTAGATGTGTAAAGGACGATTGTCAGTAGCAGCTAAACAAGCTTCTTTTACGGCTTCTGCGAAGGTGGGGTGGGCATGGGACATGCGTGAGAGGTCTTCAGCAGATGCTCGGTATTCCATGGCTACGACTGCCTCGGCAATCAGGTCGGCTACACGTGGGCCAATCATGTGAATACCTAAGATTTCGTCAGTAGCTTCATCGGCCAATACTTTTACAAGGCCCTCAGTATCCATACTTGCACGGGAACGGCCTAATGCTTTGAATGGGAACGAACCTGATTTGTATTTTCGGCCACTTTCTTTCAATTCTTCTTCAGTATAACCTACACCTGCTACTTCTGGCCAAGTATACACCACACCCGGAATTAATTTGTAGTTGATGTGTGGTTTTTGACCCACCAATTGTTCAGCTACAAAAACACCTTCTTCTTCTGCTTTGTGAGCTAGCATGGCACCCTTTACAACATCTCCAATCGCGTAAATATTATCTACATTGGTTTTGAGGTGATCATCGGTTTCAATGCGACCTCTGTTGTCTACTTTTACGCCAACATTTTCTAAACCAAGTGCATCCGTATACGGCTTACGTCCTACAGCAATCAGACAGTAGTCAGGGTCAAAAGAAAGGGCTTTGCCTTTTTTCATATCCTCAGCTTCTACAATCACTTTCTTACCTTTGGTTTTGGCAGAAGTTACTTTCGCGTTCAAGTGAAATTTCATTCCTTGTTTTTTCAAGACCTTGAGGAGTTCCTTACTGAGAGTTTGGTCCATCCCTCCAATAATTTCACCCGCAAATTCTACAAAAGTCACTTCAGCACCTAAACGGCTGTATACAGAGCCTAATTCCACACCAATTACACCTGCACCAATGATGAGCATGTGTTTAGGTACCTCTTTTAGCGTTAAGGCTTCTGTAGAAGTGATGACCCGTTTTTTGTCATAGTCTACCCCCGGAATAATTACAGGTTTTGAACCAGTAGCAATAATGACATTTTTAGTAGTAATTTGTTTGGAATCACCTTTCCCATCTTTTGGAGTGATTTTAATGGTGTTTTTATCTACAAATGAGCCATGACCTGTGTGTACATCAATCTTATTTTTATTCATCAAATAAGTAACGCCATCACACGTCTTTTGGACGACATCGTCTTTACGCTTAATCATTTGCGTTAAGTTCACTTTAACACTAGAAAGATCAATTCCGTGTTCTTGGAACTTGTGTGTTGCATTGTGGTAATGCTCCGAAGAATCCAATAACGCTTTTGATGGAATACATCCAACATTCAAGCAAGTACCACCAAGTGTGTTGTATCTTTCGATGATAGCAGTTTTCATACCCAATTGTGCACAGCGGATAGCAGCAACATAACCACCTGGTCCCGAGCCAATTACAGTAACATCATAGTCCATGTTTATCAGTAGATTTTAGTAAAGTCCTCATTTAAATGCGCGCTAAAGTTAAGGAATAATATGGACTTTGCATATATAGATGGCATCCCTGCTAAAATCTGCAAAGAAATTGCACAAATTTGCCAAAAAGCGAGATTGGAAATAAAGCACATAAAGCCTGTGAGGATGGTTAATCTCAAGCGGAGAGGGGAGCTTAATCCGTAATTATGACTTCGGGTTGGTTGTTGGCTTCGGAATTGGAAGTGCCGCTTTCACTACTGGGAAATTGAACCATAAAGGTTGCGCCTTTTCCCCAAACACTCTCACACCATACTGCACCCCCCATCGATTCAACAAATTGTTTTACAATGGATAAGCCCAAACCATTTGATTTTTCCCCACCTGTAGGGCGTGCACTGAGTTTAGCGAACTTATGGAATAATTGCTTTTTATCTTCATCACTTAAACCTGGCCCTTCATCTTTTACCGAAAAACGCAAATCTTGATCATGCTGTGAGAGGGTGACATACACATTGCGATTATTTGGAGAGAACTTTAAAGCATTTGATACCAAATTATCGATGACTTGTTGGTAATAATGTTTATCGGCATAGATGGTAGCTTGCGGATTACACTCATTTTTGAAATGTAACTGAATGCTTTTTTCTAAAGCAGAAGCTTCGAAACCTTTTAAGATTTCACTCACGAAGTTTGCCAAATCAATGTGTTCAGGATGAAAGTCAATTTTTTGATTTTCAATGGCTTGCAAATCGAGGATGTCACTAATTAATGTACGTTGATGTTCAATGGAATTGCCAATCATATCCAAGTATTGTTGAACTGTTTCAGGCATTTCATTAGATTCCAGTTGAATTAGTTGTAACAACGCTTTAATCTGATTGAGGGGACTTTTGAGGTCGTGTGCCACGACTCCGATATAGTAATTTTTCTCATTATTGAGTTGATTCAAACGGGTATTGGCTTTTTCCAACTCGTTGTGTTGTGCGGCAATTTCTTCTTTTTGGAAGGTAATTTCCTTCGTACGTTCAGTAATTAACTGTTCGAGTTGTTCATTACGGTGTTGTAATCGTTTGGCGTTTAGTTTAATGGCTCCATATACCGCAAATATTAGTAGGATGAAATAAATGGAATAGGCCATCCAAGTCTTATACCAGATCGTATCTACATGTAGCTCAATGACTTGGGGCTTGCTCCAAACGTGCCCTCCTCGTTGTTTACAACGTGCTTGCAAGGTATAATTTCCTTCTGATAATTGGTTAATGACAAGGTCATGCCCTTCATCAATTAATGTCCAACTACTGTCAATCTCTAAAATTCTCGTTTGGTAATGAATATCTTCTGGTGGAAATGATAAGGCATTAAACTTAAAGCTTACCCGCGTGTCGGAGGGAACGCGGTACTTGTTTTTAAGATTGAAGGGTAAATCCTGGAGTCCTGCCATAACCGACTCAACCATAGGTTTATTCGTTGGTTGAGGTGTTGGAAAGGGCATTTGTGAAATCTCCAAGCCGCCTGATGCGCCTACCCAGATGAATCCTTCATTATCAACGAGCATGGTTCGATAATTGAATAAGCGCGAACCCAAGCCGCTACTTGCATCAAAGGTAGCGAAATCACCATTTTTGTATTTAATTAGGCCATAAACTTCTGTGGCTATCCAAATGCTGCTATCTGCTAACGACTCAATGGCTCGAATTTCGCCATAGGTAGGATCACCACCTAGACTAACGCGGTGTATCGTCGAGTTTTGAGGATCGTATTTTAATACGCCATCGGAAGTGGCCAACCAAATATCACCAATCGCATCTACGGTTAAATCGTGAACTTCTAAGGTTTCTTCGGGTGTGAAGCTTAACGTGGCGCTGAGGTTGACAAAGCGATTTTCATCTTCAATATAAATAAAAAGGTAACTTTTGGAGCCCCTACTGCCAAAGTAGATGTTGCCATCAATATCTTCAGTGGCACAGGTCAATCGACTCACCAAGTCGTGATTTTCATTAAAATAGGTTACTTCAAGGTCGGGGTTGACTTGAGCAACGCCCACATAAGCTTCAGGTTTTGGTGATTGAAATACCCATGCATTTCCCTTTGAGTCCGCAAAGGTGTTTAAGATGTAACTGTCATTTTCCCGAATTGAAATGCGTCTAGAATAGCGATCATCTCTAAGGTAAAAGAGCTCTCCTTTAGAAGTTCCCATCCATATGATATTATCGTAGCCTGATACCGCAGAGATAAACATGTCTTTTTGAGGCAAAGGAAGTGAGTCTACTGTTAAATTATGCCTCCTGTCATTGTAGATACGATACAGTGATTTGCCTGTACTTGCATAAATAAAATCTTCGCGCTCCTTACCCATGGTATGGATATACGTTCGGGGAAGTACTTCAACTCCTCCAAAAAAGTTTTGATGAAGATGAGCCAAACCATTTTCCGTCGTTAACCATAAATCATCATCATGTCCAACATGAATGTCTTTAACACTTTCAAATTGTAAATCGAATACACTGTGGGGAAATGTATAATCTTTAACTTCTACCAATTCATTGATCGTATCCCTCAAGAAAAGCTGTTGGAGTCCTTCGCCTTCTGTACCAATGAATAAATTGGACATCGGACCTTCTGCGATGAAGTTAATCGGACTCTCAGGAGTAACAATTTTTTTGAGTTGTAGTGTCGTTAGTCTACGGTCAATTTTTAACTCATAGAGTGTCGCCCCGCCCATCCATATTCTACCTTCTCCTGCATTAAACAAACAGTTAATTGAACCTACCTGTGGCAAGATGGTGATTTTACGAAATAAATCTTCTCTTCTGCTGTAACGGTAAATGATACTTCCTTGAGAAGAGGCCATCCACAAATGCTGGTAATCATCTTCTACCATGCTAAAGCCCACATGGGGAACTTTTTTTAAGTGGTATTCTTTAAAACCTTCTTTTGCTTCTTTAAGAATCACCTCGTGATTGAGAATCCAAAGGGTATTTCGAGAATCTTCATACAGATTAGGTGGTGGAGTACCTGGCGGATTATTGATGGGGTAAATTTCAGTAACTATAGCCGTATCGGGCATGCTGACGATAGAAAAAATGCCAATGTGTGAACTTGCACAAATGGAACCGTCTTTCCGCAACAATAGATGGGTAAAGTAGCCATCATGATATTGCTGGGCCTTCTTTCCATCAAACCTAAAGAGCCCTTTATTTGAAGTAACCCAAATAAAGCCTAGCGGATCTTGTACAGTAGAAGAATAACGCTTGCCTTCTAATCCATCTTTTTGATCATAATAAGTCACATTAAACTTTTGTTGCCCTAAGGTCAAAAAGTTCATGCTGATTAACAATAAAATGGTATGGATTACTCGCATACTCATTGAAAGGAAAAAGTTTAGATTATTTGCGTAAGGCGATTCTATAAAGAACGTTCATATAAAGTTAAGATAAATCTACTGCTTCGAAATCTTTAGGGTAATAATTTCATACAATGTAGCGATACATGTAAGAATTATAGCAAATTAAAATGAAAGTATTCATCCTTGTTGATTTACTAGCTGATTCCTGTTGAAAATACATATTAATATGTGATTTGCAATGAAGCTTTACAATTGTTTACAAGCTTATCTTTTTTGTTGTTGTATGAGCCATTCGATTTGTAAAGTAAAAAAGGATAGCCAAATGGCTATCCCATGAAAAAATGCTTGTTTTTTTATTTTTAGAGGTTGTTAAGGATAAACGCTGTCATCATATTGTATAAGTGAATACGTGTATTTCCTCCATAAATTCCGTGATTTCTGTTGGGGTAATAAAATGACTTAAATTGTTTGTTAGCTTTAATTAAGGCATTTTGCATGGCAATGGCATTTTGGAAGTGTACGTTGTCATCGCCCGTTCCATGAATTAGGAAATATGCCCCTTTTAATTTGTGGGCATGCTTTACAGGAGAGTAATCGTCATACCCTTGCGGATTGTCTTGTGGACGTTTCAAAAAACGCTCGGTATAAATGGAATCGTAATACCTCCAAGTGCTTACAGGAGCTACCGCAATGCCCGCTTTGAATACATCAGCGCCTAAAGTCATACAAAGTGATGACATGTATCCTCCATAACTCCAGCCCCAAATTCCAATTCGAGATTCGTCTACCCAAGGTTTATCCCCTAAAAACTTGGCAGCTTCGATTTGATCTTTTACTTCGTATTTTCCCAAGTTCGCATAAGTAGACTTTTTGAATGCTGCACCACGGCCATCCGTACCGCGATTATCCACGCAAGCAACAATGTAACCGCGTTGCGCTAACATGTGATGCCAATAGTAGTTTCTGCCTGCCCAAGCGTTCGTGACTAATTGAGAACCCGGACCTCCATATACAAACATCAATACGGGATATTTCTTGTTTTTATCAAAGTCTTTGGGCTTGATCATCCAGCCGTGAAGTTTGATCTTGTCAGTCGTTTGAAAATCGAAAAACTCCATGTTGGGTAAGTCATAGCTTTTGACTACTTCTTTCAAGCGCTTATTGTTTTTTAACTCTTTGAGTTGCTTGCCTTTAATGTTGTGTAAAGTGACTTTAAGCGGGCTGGTAATATTGCTATGGTAGTTGATGTACAGTTTAAAGTCTGGACTCATATTTACACGGTTGGTACCTTCTTGAGTGGAGAGGCGCTTCTTTTTGCCTTTAGCACTGATCGAATAGAAATGACGCTCTAATGGAGAGTCTTCTGTTGAAATGTAATAGAACATCTCTTTCGCTTCATCGAATCCGACAAACTGCGTGACTTCCCAGTTTCCTTTGGTAATTTGCTGCGCTAATGAACCATCCATCTGATGCAAATAGATGTGCTTATAGCCATCTTTTTCACTCGTTCTTACAAACTGAGTTCCATTGGATAGGTAAGATAAATCATCGCAGTAATTGATGTCTACATAAGTTTCAGACTCTTCTGTTAACACCACATCGCCTTTACCCGTTTGTGCATTTACATGGATGATTTCTAGCTTATTTTGTAAACGACTCATCCTTCTTACCGAAAGTAAATTGGAATCTTGCGTCCAGTTGATTCTTGGGATGTAGATGTCTTTTTCTTCACCAAGTGCTACCTGAACAGCATTTTGAGACGTGAGGTCATAAATGTAGATATCTACCACAGAGTTTTCAGCACCTGCTTTAGGATACTTGAAGCGGTAATCTACGGGATAGGTTTCCGAATCATTCCACAATTGCATGTTGTATTCCTGCACCCTAGATTCATCAAAGCGGTAGTAAGCTAACTTGTTGCCATCTTTCGACCAATAAAATGCTTTTGCGAAGCCAAACTCTTCTTCATATACCCAATCGGCACTGCCATTGATGATGAAGTTGAACTTACCATCTCTCGTTACCTGAGTTTCACGCATGTTGGATAAATCTACATAAAATAGATTGTTATTGCGCACAAATGCGACCTTAGAACCATCAGGTGAGAAAGTGGCATAAGACTGTTTACCACCTTCTGACAACATGACGAGCTTTTTGCTTTCTAACTCATAGATGTAATAAGTGGCTTTGAATGACCTACGGTAGATGGATTCCATTTCTGTGCGGAAAAGCATTTTTTTCTCATCATTACTAAAACTGTATGAATCCCATTGAATGGCAGGCTGTAAATCTTCTCCTTTTACCAAGTGTTCTACCACCTTGCCTGTAGTTAAATCAATTTTGACTACATCATTACCCTCACGAGAGGAATAAAACTGCCCATCATTCATCCATTTTACGCCAGTAACACTTTGCTGACTAAACTTTCCAGAATAAATATCTTCTACCGAAACTTGCTGTTGGGCGATGGCTTGCC
>JBMYQA010000118.1:0-16302 GCA_049600855.1 Flammeovirgaceae bacterium
GACATGACAAAAAAGTCCTTTTTTTGCAGAATAACAAGCATTCTTCACAAAGTGAGCACTGCTGATTAAAAGATTGCTTAACTGCTGCTCTAAGCACTTTATTCACATATCCCTAACCTTAATCAAAATAACTAAATTTTTTTAAAAGAATCTTATTATTGTTATTATGTTGTGGATATGTGAATAACTCAGAACAATTAAAGTTATTCACGCTATACTCAACACTTATGCACAATCTTTATACTCATAACTAATTGGTTATTAATTATTTAATAAAGTTATTCACAAATTTATCATGTAGTGTGAATAACTTTTTTTGAATAAAATTGCTTGAATAACTTTTTAGTATCTTGTTTGTTAAACCCTGATTTACCAACAAGGGTTTCGAATTACCCACCATGTGTGAATAAGTGTGAGTAACTTGTGGATAAAAACCGCAGTTATCCACAAGTTATTAACTACTTCACTTCAAATAAAGAAATCTTTTGTTGATATGTGAATAACTTTGTGATTAAAGGCTCAGTTTTGTTAAATTCATTGATTTTAGCGATGTTGATAAATCCATAGTTACCAACATACTAAAAGGAATGTTTTTGTAAATTTTTGGTGATCAGTTGTTTATGAGTGAATAACTTGTGAATAAGTTCTTGATGAGTTGTGATAATTCAAAAAGATGGATAGAGAGAGTAATTGTTAGCAAAGGGAGTTATTAACAAATAAATGACTAGGTAAAAATTAAGTACTTGAAAATCAGTGTTTTAATAAATGTGATTATGTGAATAACTTTGTGAATAAGTTTTTAATAGCGATTTAAAAGCAAACAAGGGCTAATTTTTAGTCGTACATTGAAGGCAAGGCACACTATTGATGTGGATAAATTAGAAATGATACGTAATTAAACCATTTTACTATGAGTATAGCCATTGAGCAGTTACTAGAGCAACTTCCAAAAATTAACTCAGCGCTTGAACATGCAGAGCAAATTACCAACATGACTTGGTATAGCTTTTTGGAGTCTAATGAAGCACTAAAGTTAGTTTATATCTTTCGACCCCAATCCGATCAATTGTTGATTGCCAAAAATGGAAGGGTATTGGATTACACTTGGAGTTTTATTCCAAACACAAACTCGCTCATTATACACAAAGATGGGCAAAAACTCCTATACAATGCCCTTTTATTCAAACATCATTACCTCGTATTACGTCTGGATGGCTCTAAGGAATTTATGCTCTTAATTAATCAGGCTTACATTCATCGCTTAGTAGAAGCTGATTCGAGCCGATTAGTGGACTTCGTGTTAAGCGATTTACGAAAAATACTTCCTGAACCTGAAATACCAACACTCTCTGTTCCGATTATAGAAGAAACAAGTACAGAAACTCCGCTGGTTGAAGAAAATCATGCATATGAAAGCCTAGAGCAGGTTGAAGAAGAGGCCAATCCAATAGAAGAAATGGAGATCAATTTGGAGAAATCTACCACGGAAGATCACCTACAGCAAGAACCAGTAGCAGAGGAGTTACCTGAAACTGGTTCAACCGAAATGGATTTGGAAGAAGATGAAATGGAGGAAGGGTTTTCTACGGTTGAGCCGTTACTAAATGAGGATAAAGCTGAAGAACAAACAGCAGAAGATCGTCCAAAGTCAATTTTGGAAAAGCTCCAGCAGAAGAATGGAATAGCTGCCGAAGAAGAAGAGATCGTTGAAAAAGAGGACGAGATTGTTTATCCATTTGGAGAGAAAAAAGCCTCACTCAATGATCGGTTAAAGGAAAAGCTGCACAAGCAAAAGCAAGGTACACTCTTAGATAAGTTATCAGAAAAAGTAAAAAAAGATTGATGATAAAACCTGATTCACCTTATCAACCAATTAAGGTGAATCAGAATTTGATTTAAGAGCCTGTTTTAACCAAACGGAAAAATTCAAACAGCCTCTAAAGTTTATTCAAGAGTGGCATACTTGTAACCATATTTTTGTGTGACTTCTTCTTTGTCCATTTTCACGATCGACATTTTCATGTGTAAATCTTCTAAAGGCTTTGAAAAAGCATCTACAGATTGTGCGGCTACGCTGTCTATAACTTCCAAGCCTTCGAGTACTTTTCCAAAGACGGTATAAGCACCATCCAAATGCGGCGCGCCCCCTACCGAAGTATATGCTTTTTTCTGTTCAGCGGTGTACTTCACCTCCTGAGTGGGACCGTAAATACTTTCCATTTTATCTTTTAAGCCAATTACCGCCTCGTTAATCAATCTAGGATTTCCGATTTTATTTAAAGAATCAATCAGGTGATTCACCTCAGGATATTCCCCACTCATCATACACTCGCGTACATGCTGCACCAAGGTCATAAAGTTTGCCCGATTTTCGAACTCTGTAATGGCCGCTTCATTTAGTTTCCTTCCCTGGACAATATAAAACTGGCAACTGCTCGATTCTTTATTCGGATTTATTTGATCTGGTTTTCTAGCGGCTGCTAATGCCCCTTTTTCATGAATGTATTGCGATACAATTTCAGCAGGTATTGTGCCTGGTGCCTCACCATTTACTAAGTTGCTTGTATCTCCCCCTTGAATCATAAAATCTTTCATCACCCGATGAAAAATAGTGCTGTCGTACTTACCCGAACGTGCAATTTCTAAGAAATTACTTTTGTGAACAGGCGTAGCATCATGCAATACCACAAGCATATCGCCATACTTCGTATGGATTTTAACGAGTTCATCTTTAGCTGAATTCGTGCAAGAAAGTAGCAAAAAGGAAACGAAAGCAAGTAAAATTCTGTTGATTTTCATATTTTAGAACTTTATAGATTTTAGTGCACTGCCTTGGCCTAATCGTCAGTCAATACATTGCTGCATTGCTTTCAACCAGAACCATCATGAGACAGGTATTCATTTTATTTTTACTGTATATCCCGTTTATAGGCTTTGCCCAAAATGAATCAGCCATATCTTTAGCAAATCGTTATACCCAAAAAGCAGATTCATTATTTGATAATGCAGATTATCAACAATCAACCGATTTTTATCAAAAAGCCTCAACCATTTATAAGGAAGCCCAAAGATGGGAAGGTTACAGCCATTGCCAAAATAAATTAGCTGAGAATTTAGCAAGACTCGGGAATTTTGATGAAGCTTTTGACTTAGTGAATCAAACCTTAAAGCTAATTGAAGAAAAAATAGGGAAAGGCAATATTGAAGAAGCAGGAGCTTATAATGCCTTGGGTTTGATTCAGTTGAATAAAGGAAGAGATGATTTAGCACTGGATAATTTTAACAAAAGTCTAGAGCTGTTTCGGAAATTGAAAGGCGATCAGTCATTGGAAACCGCTCAATGCTACACCTATTTAGGCTTAGTGCATTGGGATTCTGATAATACAGAGTTAGCACTCGATTTCTATCGAAAAGCCTTGTCTATTCGAAAAAAGAAATTGGGAGCGCAACATCCTGTAGTGGCTTCTTCCATGAATGATATTGGGTTAATTTATGCGGGGCAAGAAGAAGAGATGGAAACAGCCTTAAAGTATTTTTTGGATGCTTTATTAACCTATGAAGAGGTATATGGAGATAATCACCCAAAAGTTGCGAACTCGTACATTAACCTGGCCAATATTTATCGAGAACAACGTAAGTACAACGTAGCGCTTACCAACTACCAAAAGGCATTGGACATTTGGGAAAATGTATATGGAGCTAGCCATCCCAATGAAGGTTTTGTCTTTAACAGCATGGGAAGGGTATATGCAGACCAAAAAAATTGGGACTTAGCCTTGCAACAGCATGAGAAAGCCTTAGCGATTCTTCAAAAAAATTATGGGGAGAAACATCCTAAAATCGCGACAACGTATAATTTAATTGGCGCTGCATATGGAAGGCAGTTTGCGTATAAAAAAGCCTTGGAGAGTTACCAAAAAGCAGTTATTGCCAATGTGCCCAAGTTTTCTGATACAGACTATTACAGTGTTCCCGATTTGAAAGAATACTATAACCCAACCTTATTATTACTGACCCTTCAACGCAAAGCACAAGCATTTGAAGCACTCCATTTTGGAAAAACCCTTCGTTTTCGCGATTTAAAAGCGGCTTTGCAAGAATTGGAGTTGTGTGATGAACTTATAGCCAAAATTCGGCAAACGCGGTCAAGTAAAAAAGATAAAATTGCTTTAGGCGTAATTGCTGCTGAAATTTACGAAGAAGCCATTCGCATTTGCTTAACGATGAGCGAGGTCACACTGAATGAAAAACATTACCTGAGAAAAGCATTTGAATTTGCCGAAAAAAGTAAGGCAGCCGTGCTATTAGCCGCGATTTCAGATACAGAAGCCAAACAATTTGCAAATATTCCGAATGAATTGTTAGAGCAAGAGAAAGAGTTAAAGTCTGAAATTTCCTCGTATGAACAAAAAGCGGCTGAGGCAGCCAATGCCGAGGAAGAAGAAACTTACCGCGTGAAACTATTTGAGTTTAACCAACAATATGCCAAGTTTATTCAGGGATTGGAAAGTAAATTTCCCGATTACTTCAATTTGAAATACAATGTAAAAACGGCTACAGTAGCAGATGTGCAAGCAGCATTAGATGACGAAACGGCACTAATTAGCTATTTTATTGCCGAAAAAGATAAGCGGTTGTACACATTCATGATCACAAAAAACAAATTTATTGTATCAAATAATGAGAAAGACGAAACTTTTGAGAAATATCAAATTGGCCTTCAAAACTCTATTATTCATTTAGTAGACCCCATTTTTTTAGAAACAGCCAGAGGTTTGTATGAACAATTATTTCCTAAAAAGATACCAGCGCATGTGCATAAATTGATGGTTATTCCTGATGGAAGTTTGGGCATGATCCCTTTTGAAGTATTGCTCACCCGCGATGTGGAGGAAGAAACGCCTGCGCAAGATTGGCCATACCTCATTAAAAAGTATGCCGTCAATTATAATTTTTCATCTACCTTATATGTACAAGCACAAGAGAAGCAAGCGAAGAAAGAAGGAGGAATTTTTCTATGTGGCCCCGTGACGTTTACTTCTTCAGAAGATCAGACGAGATCATTTTTGTCTGATTTACCAGGAACAGAGCAAGAGATCAACAGCATTTCTGCCATATTTCAAAATAAAAAACTACCAACAAAATCTTATTTGAGAGACCAAGCACAAGAGAGTTTAATTAAATCAGGAAGCCTAAAAGGTTATAAATACCTACACTTTCCCACACATGGTTTGGTAGACCAAGATCGGCCAGAATTGTCAAAAATATTTTTGGCTTCGCCCACAGATCAGGAAGATGGAAGCCTGCATGCAGGGGAAATTTATAATTTAGAGATTGATGCAGATTTAGTATGTTTATCGGCATGTCAAACGGGCTTGGGAAAAATTACAAAAGGAGAAGGAATTATCGGCTTATCGAGGGCTTTAGTGTATGCAGGAGCTAATAATTTAATTGTTTCCTATTGGACGGTATCTGATGCATCCACCGCTCAACTCATGACTCAATTTTATAAAGAACTAACCAGTAATACAGAAGATAATTACACGGAATCCTTGCAAAAAGCCAAATTAAAATTGATTCAATCAGATTCATATGCCCAACCTTATTACTGGGCTCCTTTTGTATTAATTGGCCGATAAGGTAAACGGAAAGAAAAAAAATGATGAAACGACTAATTATACACCTATGCTGTTTGTGCTTGTTTGCATTGGCAGCTTGTAACAATGTTCCAAAAGAGGCTACTCCAATCATGTTGCGCACAGATACTGGCTTTCTGACTTACACAGGCAGCTTTTCTAATGAACAAGTGGCAATCAATTCGGTATCTTATGCCAACCAACAATCGGGAGAGGTGTTATTGGAGTTTAACTTATTAAATAAATCTTCAGAGCCATTGATAGTCAAGTACTTACTGACTGAATTGGCAACTACAGAAGGTTTGAGGTCAGGCCCTGAGTTTGCCGAACATCCCGATGAAATTGCCGCAGGAAAAGAAGTGTTATATAGCTTAAAATACGCACCCACCAATTCAAGAAAATTGATGGCTGATATTGGGTACCAAGGAGATTTGGAAAAAACGTATGAATTAGATCTTGAATTTATTGGGTTTGCAGGCGAAAAACTCATACTTACAGCAACAGAAGAAGATTATGCAAACTATTTGGCAAATTATGGGATGGAAAGTAGTTTAAAAATCTTTCAAATTACAAATAAAAAGGAGTGGCTTGCACAACAAAAAAAATGTACAGCTAAGCCTACAGATCATTCAAAAGTCTCTTCGATTAATTTACATGACCAAGAGTTATTGGTTCAAGGGGTGGTGTGTAAAGTTTCGATGTATAGTACAAAAGATGCATTAAGGGTAAGTTTGCGCTTAGCGAATCAGAGTGAGCAGTTGATTAATGCCATACCCGAAAAGTTAGCCTTATTTTCAGGGAATAAACAACTGACAGTCAGTGAAGTTGACGTGTTAACAAGCAATCGTAAAAATCCAAAAGGAGCAGGGGTTGTTTTAAGAAAAAGTGAGCGCTATCAGGTAGATTATATTTTTGAAAATACCACTTATCCATTGATTGATTTGAAAGCGTTAGGCGTGTTTTTAGAAGAGAATGAACAAGGGGCTTTGCTTTGTGCTCCTTTAGTGTTTGAAGTCGCTAAGCCACTTTAAGCAGTAAAAAATATCATACTCATTTGATTCAACTGTTTAATTACCCCAATCGGGTACAGGAGTAGATGGATCGAAGAGTTCATCCATGTAATATTCGCGTTTGGTCAAGTCGAATGTGTAGAAGTCATCAATGTTCCATGTGGAACTTACCATAATGCTGGCAAAATCGAAATTAGGTAAAAGATCCGTGCGATGTGGTCTTAAAAGCAACGCATGCCCAAGCTCGTGGAATACTAATATTTCTCGTGATACCTCACTGTGCCGCCAAGCTAAACACTGTGTATCAATTTCAATGTAATTTTGTGGTAGATTGATGACTGGCCCGAAGGTTACTCCACAAACAAATTGCCCATTATTTTCAACAGGAGAAGTAAGTTCTACAACGAGGTTATCTACCACCAAATCTACTCCCCTCTCCTTCCCTTCTTCAATAAATTTTTGTACGAAAGGTTCGACTTCATCAGGTACATCATAACGAATGGGAGTTTGCTGATCATCATTACAAGCCATACTCCAAGTAAGTAGAAAAAGAATAGGGACTAGTTTGGGCAATCGCATAGTGAATAGCTTCAGGTTTGTCCCTGTAATTTACAAAAAAATTGACTTACTAGTGATGGTTCAAGACGGTGTATACGAAATTAGTGAAGTAGGCTGTCACTCTTCCCAAGCCTCTTTATTGGTTTTATCGTACTGAGTCAACGTTTGCCAAATGACATCTTTTAATTCGTTAATGCCTTTTTGCGTCACCGATGAAATGTATAAATGGGGTAAATCTCCCATTTCTTCTGAAAGGGCACTTTTCAACTCCTCGTCGAGCATATCCGCTTTGGATATTGCCACAATTCGATCTTTATCCAACATTTCAGGGTTATACTTTTGAAGCTCTCCCAGTAAGATTTGATATTCTTTGACAATATCATCACTATCCGCAGGAATCATAAAAAGCAGCACGGAGTTTCGTTCTATATGTCTTAAAAAACGGATTCCTAATCCTTTCCCATCTGCTGCTCCCTCAATAATTCCGGGAATATCTGCCATCACAAAGGATTTATGATCGTGATAGCTAACTACGCCAAGGTTAGGGGTGAGTGTGGTAAATGCGTAGTTGGCAATTTTAGGCTTAGCCGCAGATACGACTGATAATAAAGTCGATTTTCCAGCATTTGGAAAACCAACTAACCCCACATCAGCCAGCAGCTTTAGTTCGAGTACAAACCAGTTTTCTTGCGATTCTCCTCCTGGTTGTGCATAGCGAGGAGTTTGGTTGGTCGCACTTTTGAAGTTGGTATTTCCAAGTCCTCCCATGCCGCCAGGCAACAAAATCTGCTCTTCCCCATCTTCAAGAATTTCGATGATTTTTTCGTCCGTATCTGCAACTTTTGCTACCGTGCCTAGTGGAACTTCAATAATTAAGTCTTTTCCTTGAGCACCCGTTTTGTTCATGCCCATTCCTGCTTGTCCGTGGTCTGCATGCAAATGTTTGGTATATCTTAAATGAAGCAGTGTCCACAGTTGTGCATTGCCCCGCACGATGATGTGTCCTCCACGACCTCCGTCGCCTCCATCAGGCCCTCCTTTTTCTACATGTTTTTCACGCCTAAAGTGAACAGAGCCAGCGCCTCCCGCTCCTGAACGACAAAATATACGGACATGATCAATAAAATTACTCGTTGGCATGTGAATTTATCTTTGTGAAGTTACAAAAGTAATTTAATGCTATACAAAGCGCAATTTTCGTGATTTATAATAGTTTGCGATTCATTGATTTGATCGAAAGAGGTGTATTGCCAAAAAGACAAGACTCAATAAAGTTCCCAATTCAGCAATATAAAGTGTTCGTGGAAATGCTAACAGATGCGTAAGCCATGAGAAATAAAATAAAACACTGGCCATCAGTAAATAGGAAGTTTTTTTTATGCGTAAACCAGTAAAAATGGCATATAATCCATCCAAGGCTGCTGAAAAAATAAATGCATTGGTTAACCAATTTATGTTGAAGCCTGTCGAGTGAATCATAGGGTAACTCATAACAAGCAGCGCTATAATTACTCTTGGCGCAAAATAATACAAGAAATGAATGAAGGAAGGTCGATTGGCGTTGAGTTGATAAAGTACTAAAAGAAAGCTGAGTAAGAATCCCTGTGTAGTTGTGTTTATAAGCAGTAATCGGTTAATAAATTCATAATTTACTTGATGAATCAATGTGAGGTAAGCAAGTAAACATCCTGCTGTTACGGTGCTTACTAAAATTGTTTGTTTTGATTTGAGTGCTAGTAAGGTAAGAAATAGCATAAAACAGCCTCCAGTTATGTATCGAATTAGCGTTTGATACTTCATATACTGTTCCCACTGTTGTTCCCATTCTTGCTGATTTTCAATAGACCAATTGAAGTCGGGGAGCGGGAAGTTTTTTTGATCAATACATAAATAGAGTGTTACGGCTTTATTTTTTGCAAGCTTCATTTGGAGTTTGGGCTCGGTGCCTAAGGCGTATCCTCTTTCCTTTTTGGGCAATAAATTACCTGTGGTTTGTTTTTCTAATGTACTGTTTTCATGGTGGAAATATGCTTTAACATGATCAACATGCTTCAAGGTAAGCAACCATTGATCATTTTGATTATTTCGATTAAATAAACTAAATCTCACCCACACTTTTCCATATTGCACTTCAGGCCAATTAAATGTTGTTTGAAATGCCTTTCGATAAGAAACTGATGAAATTTCTTGAAAATCAAGTTGATTTAACGAATCGTAGAAGTATGCTAAAGTGTTTTTGGGAAGTTGAATTTTGCCAGAGGCTTGTTCAATAGCAAAGGTGTTATGGTGAGCAGGATAATAAAATTTGCTTTGTGCATTGGAATAATGAGCGCATATAAAACAACTCACTATAATTAATCCATAAGAACACAGATACTGAACGGAAGAGAAATTATTTATGCTGATTTTATCAATCAAGTTTGTACCTTTAAGATAACTCAAGAGTTGTATGATTTTACACGTACACGATTATATTTTACTGAAATGACCGCAGACAATGAACTTGTCTAACACTAGTTTTTTCAACCGAAATAAATTAATGTTAGACAAGTTCAATTTCACAAACGAAGCTACGATGAAACACGCACTTGTTTATGCAATTACCTTATTATTTTTTATCAGCTGTAGCTCAAGATGAATTTAAAAAATGGCTAAGAATACCGTACTGATTGTAGATGATGAATATTTATACCTTGATGCGATTTCTAATTTATTGCCCGATCATGAATTTACAATACTGAGAGCTGTAAATGGGGAAATGGCCTATCAAGTAGCGTTAAAACGAGTTCCAGATATTATTATCATGGATTGGGATATGCCTGTATTAACGGGAATAGAGGCCACTCAAAAGTTAAAAGCAGATTCTAAAACGCGTCATATTCCGATCATTATGTCTACTGGTGTGATGACTTCTGCGGAAGATTTGCAAATCGCACTTTCGGCAGGAGCCGTGGACTATATTCGGAAACCTGTAGATAAGTTAGAGTTACTTGCTCGGATGAACTCTGTGCTCACGATCGCACACTCTTTTCAAAAGATACAGGAACAGAAAAAGGCATTGGAGCGAAGTAATTTAACCAAAGAACGCTTATTAGCTATCGTGGCTCATGACCTAAATTCTCCGTTAAGCTCATTGAGTGGAACGTTAGGCTTGGTTCGGATTAAAGCCAAAAAACAAGCCATAAATGCTGAAGAACTCATGCAGTTATTTGATCATATTGAAGGAGAGTTTCAGTCGGTAGTAGAGTTGATGAATAATTTATTGTTATGGGCACTGCATCAGCAAGATGCATTGCGTTATCATCCGATTCACTTTTCTATAGACGAGGTAATTAAACCCTGCATACGCCTCATTAACGGACGTGTTGAGCAAAAAGAAATTGAATTTACACAAGTATATGACTCCAGCTTATCCTTAGTGACTGATAAGGATATGTTAGCGTTTATTATTCGTAACCTATTGGTGAATGCGGTAAAGTTTACTCCTGAAAAAGGGAAAATTCATATGGAAGTCAGTCAACAGTCAGCTGGTTTGTATTGGAAAATATCAGATACAGGAGTTGGCATAGCCCCTGAGCAGCTCCACGATTTATTTGCCCAAATAGATCCGAACAGAAGTCGGCACGATACCCACGGCAAAAAAGGAACAGGGGTAGGCTTAGCCATGTCGAAAGAGTTTGCCTTAAAAATGCGCAGTGAGCTGTGGGCTGAAAGTACGTTAGGAGAAGGAAGTGTATTTTACCTAAAGTTACCCCATGATGCGATAGCTACTCAAGAATGACTGAGTAACCATTCTTTATGCTCAATAGCAAACTGCATGAGTGCATTTTTACCTTCCATATTCAATTTTCGAGCAATGCGATAGCGGTGCGTATCAATGGTACGCTTACTGTTAAATAGCTCTTCAGCAATTTCATTGGAGCTTTTGCCTTGGGCAATGAGCAGCAACACCTTTAATTCGCGTTTTGTAAGCAAACTGATATCAGGCTGGTTTTTGGCAAACTTTTCTACATACGCTTCTTTAGCTTGCATCATCGCTTGGTAGCACAAAGGACTGATGTAACGTTCCCCTCTAATAATGGTTTGTAGGCACTCATCAATTTCATCTAACGCACATTGTTTTAGCAAAAAACCATTAATTCCTAACTGCAACCCTTTTTCAAATACATCTTTAGGAATAAAATTAGAAAAAAGAATAATTTTAGTGTTCAGCTCCTTTTCAACAATCCATTCAGCCACTTCAATGCCCGAAATTTTAGGCATGCTTAAGTCTAACAATACAATATTTGGCTGATACTGATCGATTAAAGCTTGTGCTGCTTCCCCATCTGAAGGCCTTTTGGCAATTAAATCAATATGATTAATGGATTGTAAAATTTCAGAAATGCCAAGATGCATGATTGGATGATCATCTGCATATAAAATACTGTAGGTACTTTGATTAATCATTGGAACTCAACATTTTTATTGACAATTGAAATTAGACAAACCTATAAGCTTATGAGATGATAGTCAAGTAATCCGTGCATTGAAATACATTTGTGATGTGGTTATTGGTGAATTCATTCACTATATTATCATTTCGTCAAATGGAATTTCCATCTTTGTTTGGAAGGTGTTGTATGAATAAGAGACTGTTTGAATTTTTGTTTAGCCGAAAGAAAGAGTTCAAACAGTCTGTCAGTTTTCTGGAACAAAAAAGAGCTAAATTTAGCTAGCATTAAAACGATTACCTCTATTTTCACATTATGATTGGGCGTTGGGTATACTTTTTAATCATAAACATGAGTTTGAGTTATGCCACCTTAGCTCAAGTAAATCATATGGTGCTTCATAATGAGATTCCAAAGCATTCAATCAATGAATTTGCCAAAGTTTATGAAGATCAAAGTGGAGAAGCAACCTTTAAAGAAATACAACAAAAAACGGATGCTTTTTGTTCTTATGATTCATTAAGTCAAAACTTAAATCAGTCTGCTTCTTATTGGTTGCGTGTTTCTGTAGAAAATGAGGTTAAATATAGAAAGGAATGGATACTGACTACAACAGAAACGGATATTGTGGAGTTGTATCAGGTGACCAAAACAAAAACACATGGGCCTTTACGAACAGGAAAGCTTGTCCCCTACTCCGCGCGAAATGTAAAAGGTGGAAAGCCCCATTTATGTCGATTCCAATTAGAGCTTCCTGTAGGAGATACCGTGACTTTGTGGATACGATTTTCCAGCCCTACCAAATCGTTGAAAGGCTTAGGAAGTTCACTACTTACCAAAGAACAATGGAAAATTCATCAATATGAAACGTTTTACACCCGACAGCTCATTATAGGTATTTTTATTGGCTTTTTAGGCATCATGTTTTTGTACACATTTACCAATTACTTATTGGTGAAAGACAACATCTACTTGTATTATTCCATCTATATTTTAGGGCCTTTACTTTACACAGCCAATTACGAGGGGTTTTTATTTCCCCAATTACTCGGAGAAATTCCATTGCTGTACTTATACATTCGAGTGCTTTCACCTCCATTTGCCATTATTGGCTACCTTGCATTTACAAGGGCCTTTTTAAAAACCTCAACACTCATTCCAAAATGGGATCGCGTATTTAAAGGCTTGATTGTGATAGAAATTCTTGTGATCATCTATGCTTCTATTGTAATCCCATTTAATCTAAATATTTTCTTCTTCCGATATATTCCAGTAGCGTTTCATGTGATTGTGCTTTTTTCCACCTTTCTGTTGTCCTTTACTTTGCTCAAAGACAATAAGAGTCTTACACGCTACTTTGTTTTAGGAGTGGCTGCTTATACACTAAGTACCATCGCATTAAATTATGTGGCTATTTCAAAAGCCCTACCTTTAAATATTGGCTTATTAATACAGGCAGTAGGCTTTGTGACTGAATTGGTTTCTTTTTCGATAGGGTTGGGATACCGCATGAAATTAAATGAAGATGAGAAACATAAAGTAGAAGCAGAAAATGCGCGAATTCTGAAAGAACAAAACTATTTGCTAGAGCAACAAGTGCTTGCTCGCACCCAAGAAATACAACTGCAAAAAGAGGAAATTGAAGTACAGGCAGAAGAGTTAAGAGCAACCAATGAACAATTAATTTCCCTCATGGATTTTAAGCAAGCGATGACGAATATGATTGTTCATGACTTAAAGAATCCGCTTGCAAGTATTATGCAGCTTACTAAAGAGGCAAATACCAAACAAACCAGTTTGCGCATGCTCAATTTGGTCATGAATATTTTGGATGTGGATAAAATGGAAGAAACCCAAATTCCAATACGTTGGCATCGGCATCGTTTGAGCAAAGTAGTCAATGAGGCTTTTGAACAAGTTGAACTATTGATGGAGCAAAAGCGCATTCAATTTAAAACTGATTTACCCAAATATGCCCTAATTTACGCCGATTATGAGTTGATTGTCAGAGTTTTAGTCAATTTACTAACTAATGCAATTAAGTTTACACCTTTAAATGGTGAGATAACCATTAAAGCCACCGAAGAAATTGAAGCCAAGTTGAAGGTTTGTGTGATTAATACGGGTAAAGGAATTCCTGATTCAAAAATTAATAGCCTCTTTGATAAATACTCGCAATTAGAAGCACGTAAATCTGGTAGTGTACGTGCTTCTGGGTTGGGCCTAACGTTTTGTAAACTGGTGTTGGAAGCGCATCAATGTAAAATTTCAGCAGAATCAGCTGAAAATGGCCCTACTACATTTTGGTTCACCATTCCCGTAAAGAAAGATTTGTCCTCAACAACTACAGCAGCAGACGAGCCGATTACAATAGCAGCAGAAAAACAAGGATTGACGGAGAAAAGTAAAGCATTAATACAAGGACAATTGGAGAAATTGGCCCAATTAGAGGTATTTGATTACAGTGAGATACAAGACGTATTGAAAGAAATTGATGATACAGGGCATGATGAACTGAAAGATTGGAAGAAGGAGATTCTTTCTGCCATTTCGGTTTGTAATCAAGTGAGGTATCAAGAATTAATTGAACTTTAAAGATGAAGTGGAGAAGGGTATTTAATAATAATATTTTCGCCAACCTTAAATATAACAACGTATGAAATTTCCTACTCAAGCATTAGCATCATTTAATCAAGCGGAAATTGCGATTCATAGAGTTTGTCAGCTATTGGCTTTAACTGGAGTGAATCTAGTAGCTAAAAAAGCAGATGATAGTCATACTAATTTAGGTTGGGATGCGAATCGGTCAGCAGTTATTGGGCGATATTTCTTATTGAATAACCAAACTATGCGCTTCATTTTTTTATTAAAAGAACGGGAGTTGTGTTTTGAAACCGATAGTGGTCAATTGGTAGCCAGCATTTCCTTAGATTACTCAGATCATGAAAGCCTAATGATGTGGTGGAAAATGCAGCTGCAAGAGTTAGGTGTGAAAAATCCATTAATTGACCAACTGCATTATGATTTGCCAGATTCTTCGACGTATCAAACTGTTGAAATTGAAGCTTTTGATGAATATTTACCAGTTTGGATGGCTTTGCGAACACAAGCAAATCAAGTATTTGAATCCTTAAATGAAAGGAAGCAAATTGATTCAGAAATTCGTATTTGGCCTCATCACTTTGATACAGGGGTATATTATCCCATAAAAGGGGAGGTACAAGCAATAGGTGCGGGGATGGCCATTGCCGATTCTATTCAGCCAGAACCTTACTATTACCTGTATGGCTGGGCTAAAGATGCCGAGATTGACTTGAGTAATGTGCCAGATTTAGAGAAGGGAAAGTGTTTAAATGGGGATTGGAAAGGATTGATTTTGCCTGTTTCTCAGTTAGCTAGCCTCACAACGACCAAACAGGTTGATGAATTCTTAAGCATCGCTTTTGATTTTTTGAAAAGCCGCTTGGCTAGTCTATAAGCTCATTGTTTAAAATGAAAAAATCCCCAATTTGGGGATTTTGAGTTCTTTCAGACAAGTTTACCAATCGGATCAAACTTATCAAATACATTTTCATTATGAGGGGCATCAGCAAGCTCTTGGGTTAAATCTTGGCCCGCCCAATGCTCATAATGCTTTCCATTTCTCCAAAGCCTAGAGGTGCTCATATCATAGATTAAGCCTTGATAAGCGCACCAAATCTCTTCCATATCCTGACCATTTCGAAGAGCGAGTTGGCTTTTAGTATATTCTTTTAATTGATTTTCCATTGCTGAGGACTTTTTTCAGCAAAACTAGTGGAAAATTCAATGCGTTTGCTAGTTAATAAACGTCTTTTCCAGTGATTTCCATCTCCAAATCATCAGCTACCATAGCGACCTCTTTCACAATGTATTTAATTTCTGCTCTTGAACTGAGCTCCAGTTTCGCATCTGATTCTACTTCCATGTAGCAGTCATCAATTACAATTTTGCTGTACACTAAATTGTGATTGAGTTCTAACATCTTTTTAAAATCAACATTAGGATATTCATCCAGATTACAGATTTTAGACATGAAGATAATCATATCTCCATCTCCTTTATTTTTGATAAAGCTCTTTACGCTCTGATTCCTACCATTATCTAGCTTCAGGTTCATGGCACCACTATCACCCGTGTAATCTAGATAGATCCCATTCAGTTCTTCCGCTAATTCAGTGAAATAGTTATGAATGTTTTCTTCTTTCATTGGAATAAAATTTAAGATGTAAAGTTTTTGAAAGCCAGTTAGTTAGTATGGAATTATTAAGATGGAATGCCTACAAATAAATGCACGCATCATTCCTTATTAAATGTAACTAAAAAGAAATCAAATTCAAATTATTGAAGGGAATAAGTAAGTGCTTGGAAAGAAATAATAACTGTAATTAATTTTGGCTAAGCACTTAATACTACTTTGTCACTTTAAATTTTAGGTTTATACCTATCTAAATCACTTTGCCTTTGCTGGTGTCTCTTTTGAATCAATTCCCAAATCTGTTCAGGATTTTTGGCCTTTTGAGGCAAGTTCATTGCTAAGAAAAATTTAATATCAGGACAAGACAGTAACGGTACGGTCTTTTGATGTTTGATTTTCTGGATTAACATAACATGCAAAGCCATGATTGTCAGTGTGATATGATGATA
>JBMYQA010000119.1:0-16194 GCA_049600855.1 Flammeovirgaceae bacterium
GTGCTAATTTATTCTATGTCTAGACTCCAACTAGTAGCAATCCTTTTATTAAAATTCATTCTATTAAAACAGAATTTATCTAAATCTTACGGTGATAACTTAGCCATAAACTTTTCTTTCACTATTCAAATGGAAAAATAGTGAGTAATCCTATTAATCAAATCAATGGAAGTTGTCATCTTTTTTATCATACAATGGTATGTTTCGCTGTTTTGCCAGTCCTTTTTTCAGCACCGGTATGCAGCACATCAAGTGTGTATCATGTCCCCTTTTTGGGAGAAGTTTTTTTATATACTCTGCTTTTTGTCTCAAGGTTCATCCTATATTAGTGCTTATGCTTATGGTATTATGCATCGGATGCACCATGTTCATACGGATACGATAGATGACCCTCATTCTCCCGTAAATAGTTCTAACGTTTTTAAATTGATGTGGGATACCAAGGTAAACTATAATCATGTTTTTTTTGAACGTATAGCTATTGCTGAGAATTACCGCAAAAAACTGCCTCAGTGGCAAAACTTTGAACGTTTTGCACATAATTGGGTAACTCGATTTGTTTGGGTAGGAGTATATAGCAGTATTTGGGTGTTTTTTGCCACAGCATGGTGGCAATGGTTATTATTACCGATGACTATTGCTATGGGGTCATTACAAGGAGCTATAGTCAATTATTTTGCCCACAAGGTGGGCTATCAAAGCTATAAATTGAACAATACGTCAAGAAATCTATTTCCCTTTTTTGATATTTTCTTTTGGGGAGAGGCTTACCACAATAATCATCATAAATTTGCTGGTAGGCCAAATCATGCCATCCAGTGGTTTGAGTACGATCCATTATATAGTGTCATGCAGGTCATGAATTTCTTAACAATCATTCGTTTAAAGAAAGCTTAGGAACTTTTAATGAGTAGTTTTAAAGCTTAAAGTTATTTTCAAAATTGAATGGATAGTATATCTCTGATAACTATTTGTTTAAATTTGATTATATTAATTCATCGAACTTGTTTAAAATAGAGTCTTTTGCCTGCAAATTGCTCATTTGTTTTTATACTTCTTTCATTTTTTTTTAACGGGATCCCTCGGCAAGAATTACCATTATTTGCGAAAAAAATGGATGATGTAACTTCAAATGAGCTCATTTTCGGTTCGAAATCCTTTACTTTAAATAAGAGTTCATCATCAAAACGTAAAACATGGCAGATAGTTTCAACAAGAAAGAAAGAGCAAAGAAGAAACAGAAAAGAAAACAAGAAAAAGCGGAGAGGAAGAAACAAAGGCAGTTAGAAGGGAAAGATACAGAAGCGTTTGTGTATTTAGATGAAAATGGAAATTTTACAAGTACTCCACCTGATCTAAGCAAAAAGAAAGAAATAAAGTTGGATGATATCAACATCAGCACCCCTAAAAATTCAGAACTAAAAAATGAAAGTTTTGAACGAGAGGGATATATGAAGTTTTATAATGAAGAAAAACGCTTTGGTTTTATTATTGAAAAAGAAACAGATCAAGATTATTTTGTGCATGAAGATAATTTAATTGACAATGTAAAAACCAAAGATAAAGTAGTATTTGAAATAGGAACTGGCCCTAGAGGGTTGGTGGCAGTAAATGTAAAGTTGTTAAAAAAGTAAGGGAAGGGAGAGTTACATGCTAGGGAATGTAAAATAGCAGTAATTCTCACTTTGAATTTGTCTAGCATTAGACAAGTTCAAAGTGAGATTACGGGGAATGAGGTCAAGCACTTACTTCATTTTACCCATCGTCCTTCTTTTTCTTCTTGAATGGGAATTTATCTTTCAAGTCTTTGAGCTGATTCTTTGCACTGTCTAATTTGTCTTTGCCAGGGGTTGTTTTTGTACTGTCTTTTCCAGTAATCAAGTTGCCCAAAGCATCTTTTGCACCTTCCTTCAAATCATCCTTTAACTTGTCTTTTTCCTCATCAATCTTGTCTTTTACGGCATCCTTCAGTGCATCTTGATTTTTATTCAGTTTCACCGATGGGGCATTGTACATCCCTGCTACGTCAAAGGTAAGCGGTATTGTCGTTTTGCCTGTGAGTGCCTGATATTGTTGCTGTAATTGAGGGCTGAGTTTATCAGTAGGTACTTCTACTTTTACATCGTAATCTAAAGAACCATCTAGGCCAGAAGCTCCACCCACATTGGCTTCAAAACCAGCAATTTTTAATGGAAATGGCTTGATATTGACTTTACCATCCTTAATATTCCATTTGAAATCAATATCCTTTAAACGTGGGTTATTGAGTTCTTTAATGCCAGATAGTACTCCAATTCGTTCTAATATCGGCATGCCTTTTTGAACCATCGCATCCGTTACTTTCAAATCTCCGTTGCCTGAAAGACTGCTCATAATGGGCATTAAATCATTTCCTAAAATGCCTGATATACTTAAATTAGTTGAGGCGATGCCATCCATATGCTGTGCAATGGGTGCCATTTGTTGAATGGAAGCATAGCTCTGGTAAGCTTTCAAAATAGGAAATGATTTGATATTTAAGCCAAAATCAAACTTAGGCGCTTTTAAATCACGTGGGTCGTAGCTGCCATTACTTACAAATTGCCCGCCTAGCATTCCAAATACTAAACCGTTCATCTGGATGATGCCATCGCGAATAACGATTTGCCCATTTAAGTCATTCAAATTGAGGTTTTCATAAATGAGCTTATCAATTTTGGCATCGAGTATAAAATCAATATTCTTGGGCACTTCAATTACACCATATTCACCTTCTTCTTCACTCACCTCTTCTCCTGATTCATCTACCATCCACTCATTGGTGTTGAAGGTTTTAGAGATAAAGGTGAGATTCCCTTTCACCTTTTCATCTTTTAGCACATAAGCCAAATAGTTAGAGATAGAACCTTTTAAGTCAATATCACTTTTTCCAAGCGTCCCTTGATAGTTTGACAGGGAGATGGCCTGAGGGCTGAACGTCATGACGGCATTTTTAATGGTAGCCCCCTGCGGCAAGTCGGCACTTGAATACGCAAAGTCTTTTAAGGTCATTGAGCCGCTTGTTGGTAATTTCTCGTAGCGCTCGGCATCAATATCAGACATTTTGCCTTTGGTATGAATGTCTGCTTTCACATGACCTGCTAAGTGTGTACCAGGCATGGGGTAAAGTTGCTCAACGAGGTCTAAATCCATTTCCCCCGACACATCCAAGTCATAAGCAATATCGTCTAAATTAGAAACATGACCAGTAGCACTCAGTGGCTTACCATCCATTTCTAACGTCGCGGTGTCAATACTCAATTTGAAATCAGCCATTTTGCCTGAGCTATTTTTGGCATTCGCAACAAAATTAATCTTCTCCATCGGAATGGGATACGCCAAGGATTTCACATAACCATCTGTCAAACGCATATCGGCATCAATGGTCGGGATACTGCTTTTTTTCTCGCTGTACAGTCCTTTCGCTACTACATTCAAACTGTAAACCCCTTTTAACTCTAAGCTATCTATGGGATAAATATCCAATAACTCTTCGAGATTTAATTTTGCATTGATATCGGCATCAATGTTGTATTCCTCCAATCCGCGCAGCGACACTTTGCCATGAATGGGATTTGATCCAAAATCGAGGTGGAACTTCTTGACATCAACAAGCATATTATCCAAATTTCCATCACTCGCATCCACTTTCATATCAATTTGGACATTCTTCACTTCGCTAGGCAAATCGGGATAGCGGAATTTACCATCTTTTACCCCTAAATTCAACATAAATCCAGGCAACTGAGTTTCGGTATATTTCCCATCTACTGATCCATTAAAGGTAAGCGAACCTTCCGTTTTTAAATCTTCAAAATCTTCTAAAAAGATGGCTGGAATTAGCGAAAGTAAACTTTTAAATGTGCTTTCCTTACTCGCAAAGTCTACATCCATTTCTATCGTTTCTTCCAGCATTTTCACATAACCGTCAAACGAAAGCCCAAAATCATTGAGTTTCAGTTGGTTTTCTTTGAAGGTATAAATGGAGGCAGGCATGTCAATGCCCAAGATCATATCGGCCTCTAGCTTACTTTTCTTGATGTAGCTGATTCCGTCATAATTAGCTGTCAGTTGCTCAATTGCCGTATTGAGTTTTAAGTCGTAATTGTCTTGGGTGATGTCTCCGCTTCCCGTATGATTGAGGCCCTCAATATCCAACAAAAAAGGAAGGGTGTGATCATCGTAGATGACTTTTCCATCAATAATTTCCCAATGATCAATGGCAAGGCTGAAACCTTCATCGGCTTGTGGCTCTGTGGGCGTTTCTTCTTCAGCACCTCCTTTGTAAATATCGTAATTGGCTTTCCCATCTTTCAACACTTTTACGAAGAAGTTGGGCTGATCAATGGTAATACCTGCAATTTCAATTTGATCGCCAAACAACACCTTTTTGATATCCAATTCAATATTCAGTTGGTTGATATCCGCTAAGGTATCGTTTTCAAAAGCCCCTTTTCCAACCACGCCAAAGTCGCCCAATTGAACCGTGAGGTTGGGGAAGTCTTTAAATAAGGTTAAATCGAACTGATCGGCATCGAAATATACAGTAGCATCCAAGTTTTCTTCCAATTTCTGATCGATCAGTGCTTTGATGTCATCTTTAAAAAAGATGGGAATTGCCGCTGCTGTGATGACTAAAAGTAGAAGAATGCTCAGTAAAACAATTAGAAACTTTCTCATTTTGGTTTAGTTTTCAGGGAGTTTGTCTAAAATACGCTTTTTTGGAGGGAAAACGAACTGATTTTCAACAAGCTCAATGTGTTCTTACTTCTTTATTCGAAATACCATGGAGTTTCCAGGCTCAAATAGGTTCTTTTTCTCATGAAGTAATTCAAATTGATCTGTTTCAACCGCTTCTTTTAATACATTCCAGTGTTTTTGAAAGGTGATTAAAATAACCTCTTCTTGGCTATTCCGAATTTCATTCATTAAATCTGACACTTCCAAAATTCGAGGAATGGGTTGCTGAATGTAGAAGGCATAAGAAGGATTAAACCCTCTAAAAGCCACTATTTTTTTACTGTGGTCGAAATGCTGAAGCCCTTCAGAAACGGGGTTGAGCTGATCTACCTTGGGGAATGCGATGTAGAATATGGTTAGCGACCCCACCATAAAAGTAGCGGCCATGCTCCAAAAGCTGGCTTTCCATTGTTTTTGAATGCTAAAATAGCCCGTCATGAGGGCAATAATGGTCATGGGCACAAAATAAACCCATAACACATTAAGGTGAGCTAGTGATTTTTCTTGCGGTAAACCAAAGTAAATGCCCAGTGGAAAACCCAAGGCAATCAACACAAATAGTCCAAAGCTGATGCCATGCCATTGAAATTTAGTTTCTCGGTGAATTACTTTTTTGAGGAAATAACCCAACAAAATAGCCATAAAGGGTAGGCTTGGACTGGTATAACTGGGTAACTTTGTCCGAGAAATGGCAAAAAATGTAGCAAAAGTAACTACCGTTAATAAGGCGAGCAGTAATAACCGTTGCTCTCGATCTTTCCAACCATGAACAAATGCTTGAGGGGCAAATACTGAAAATGGCAAGGTACCTGACAGAATGAAAATTAAGGGCATCAGAAAGAAACCACCATGACCTTCCATCGTATTGGTAAAACGCTGCATATTGTGTTTAAAGAAAAAGCCATATGTCCATTCGCCATCAGACTGTACATGCACGGCAATGTACCAAGGCAAAGCAATTGCTAAGAAAAGCGCAATGCCTCTCAAATCGAGAATGCTGAATATTTTCTTCCAAGAAAAGGTTTTACTGATAAAAATGTAAGCTAACACAATTACCCCAGGTAGGGCAATTGCTACAGGTCCTTTAGAAAGTACGGCTAAGGCAATGCTCACATAAAATAACCAGAGCCACTTTTGACCATGCCCTTGATCAAATAGTAAAAAACAAAATAAGGTGGCCGTTACAAAAAAGATGAGGTAAGGGTCGGGTACTGCCAGATGGAATTGCACCGCGACTTGCAGCGAGGCGGCTAATACTAAAGCGGCATAAACAGCGGTATCCTTATCGAGTAATTTGCGCGATGCAAAATAGGTAATGGCCACCGTTAACAAGCCAAAAATAGCTGAGAAGAACCGAGCGGCAAACTCATTAGAACCAAATAGCGCATAAGCCACCGACATGAAATAATAGTGCAACGGGGGTTTATCGGTACGTAATTCATCATTAAATGTAGGCACAATAAAATCGCCCTTATCGTACATTTCCCATGCACAAGTAGCATTTTTGGCCTCATCTAAAATGTAAATGGAATAGCCCCAAATATTTGCAGTATACAAAACGGCAGCAAGGCCAATAATGACTAAAAATCGTTTGTCCAATTTCATTCTTATCGGATAGTTTATAGGCGCACATGCTGTGTTTTTGTAATTAAAGGCAGTTGATTGAAGCTTGTTGCCTTTAAAAATAAAATCTAAACATGCGCTTTGCTTTCAGTAGAAGCATTACTTTTGCAGCAAAATTAATGGAATTAATAGCACTATGCTTATTTGTTCTAATTATTAAAAGGCATAATTTCCTTGCTATGAAGAAAATATCTGTAGTCATTACCCTGTTGAATGAGGAAGATAACATTGCGCCTCTTTTAGAGAAGCTACATGCAGCACTTGTTGGATTTGATTATGAGATCATTTTGGTAGACGATGGTTCTACAGATGATACGGTGAAAAATATCAAGGAATTGGCTAATGAGCGGGTAAAACTGCTAATTTTCTACAAAAACTATGGGCAAACCACCGCCATGTCTGCAGGAATCGATTATGCCAACGGCGATTACATCATTCCCATGGATGGCGATTTGCAAAATGATCCCGCAGATATACCTGCCATGATTGAGAAGTTGGAAACCGAAGGCTGGGATGTGGTAGCAGGGTATCGGGAAAATCGTCAGGATGGGATGTTTTTGCGCAAAGTACCCAGTAAAATCGCCAACAGCATCATCCGAAACCTAACGGATGTGCGCATCAGGGATTATGGTTGTACCTTAAAGGTATTCAAGAAGGACATTGCCAAAAACTTGGGGCTTTATGGTGAGTTGCACCGCTTCATTCCCGTGTTGGCTCGATTACAAGGGGCGAACATCACCGAAATGTCTGTACGACATCATGCTCGAATTCATGGGGTTTCCAAATATGGATTGGGTCGTACCTTCAAGGTAATGAGCGATTTGATCTTAATGATTTTCCTGCAAAAATACTTTCAACGCCCAATACACCTGTTTGGTCCAATTGGTTTAGGCTCTTTTGGCTTAGGAATATTAATCAATTTTTATTTGTTGATTATCAAGTTACTCGGAAATGATATTGGCGGCAGACCTTTGTTAATATTGGGGGTTACGCTTTTACTTGGCGGGATTCAATTACTTACCTTTGGGGTTATTGCAGATATTTTAATGCGTACCTATTATGAAGCTCAAGGAAAGAAAACATATCGGGTACGGGAGGAGTTTATAGGTAGCAAGCAAGAGAATGCATCACTTTAATCAATAAAATACATGTATAGTTTCCTATTATCACTACACTCAGGATTACGCTGGGTAGTATTAGTTGCTTTAGTTGTAAGCGTGGTTTGGTCGTTCATGGGTTGGTTTGGTAAAAAGCCATTTACTGGTGCAGGCAAAGGACTGCGGTTAGGCACCATGATTTCAACACATATTCAATTCCTGACGGGCTTGATCTTATACACCATCAGCCCCATTATCAAAAGCTTTTTGAGTGGTTTCCCAGAAACGATGGGTGATAAAGCGCTCCGTTTTTATGGCATGGAGCATAGTGTAATGATGCTATTGGCTGTTGTAGTGATTACCATTGGATCGGTTAAAGCTAAAAAGAAAACAGATGATTTGGGTAAATATAAAACCATGGCAATTTGGTTTTTAGTCGGCTTGGTATTCATCTTAGCAGGTATGCCTTGGGATAGATTCTAGGCAATTGAATTGGTAAACTATCTTTGGGCTATCTTAAAGTTGACTTTGAGGTAGCCCAATTTTTGTTGCATTGATCATAGAAACCTCAATGAGTGCTTGCGAGTAAAGAAGCGCTAATGAAGTGATTAAATACAAAATGAGTTTGAATAAAAATTTATCGGAAGCGATAGGGCAATGCTTTCACAAATTTGTTCCCATGTTTTTTACTCAAATGATTTACGACAGTTTTATTGTATCGCTTGATGCCATTTAGTTTCGACGTTTCTACTTGTTCTCCCGTTACCCGCTGAATATTGACCTCAAAGTCATTTTGGAATTGGGTAAAGCCTTGTTTTTCATCTTGATTGATCTTGCCGTAAAGTAGTAACTTAATATCTCCTTTTTTAATGTCTTCTTTGGCCGTAAATTGATTGTAATAATTAAATACACCGTAATAATGTTGGATGGAATAGGTAGAGGAAATAATTAATAAGATGGCAGGTATCCAAATACGTAATTTCATGACAATTGATTTGATTCGTAATAATTTGGTGCTTTTAAAACTACGAATAGACTCCTATTTTATGATAAGTCTTTTCGTTTATTGTGATTTTTATCGTGTAAGTAAATAAGAAGAATTGAAATTTTTCGAATGAAGTGCGTCAAAATGCATAATTAATGTATAAAAAAAGTGGGAATTCATCGAAGCTGATTTATGCAAACGGTTTCATTCCCTGTTAATGAGTAATATTCAAGTATTTATTAGAATAATCCTAAAGTTTAGACTTTATTCCATTCTTTTAGCGTTTCATATGCTGTTTTGTCAATGATTAAGTTTTTCAGAAGTGGAATTTCCTTTTCTTCAGGCTTACCCTCATCATTAAATTCAGTATCAATCTGTGAGATGCTTAGGTAATGCTCCTTTTTACAACTTTTACAGGCTGAGAGGTCAACTTTTGTTCGGCGATGTGCGTTGTGACCAACTTTTTCGAGTGTCATTAATGCTTCTAGTGATTGACTTTCTAAGTTTTGAACAAATAAAGACAAATCCTGAATAGGTGCTAATTGAGAAGTGAGCACTTCTTGTTCAATCCATTGATCACAGTTTTCACAATAAGGAAGGCTTACGGCATTTCTCGATCCTCTGCGATAAGTTCCAACAAAGATGATTCCTGCTTCGATGAGCCAGATGGCATATAAGGCAATGCCAGTAGGAGTGAGATCAAAAATAGACCATAAGCCTTCTTCAGCTATGAGGTTCATGGTTCTAATGATATTGAGGATAGAGAAAGTGAGTACTTCTTGTTCACTAGCCGCGTAGATCCAAAATACCCACGAGAAGTACACACTTAAGATGCCTGCCGCTAAGGAAAATACACGAACTGCTTGCTGATTTCTTACTTTTCCCCATAAAGCTGCTTTACCCATGAGAAAGCCCATGGCTGTACCATAACCTATGGTGAGCAAAAAATTTAGGTAAATTAAAGGAATGTAAAAGGTGGCATAAGCATAAATAGCTCCTAAAACTAAACTTCCTAAAAAGGCCATTCCACCTAATAATAGCGGGCCCGTACTTCCTAAAGCCCCTGATTCTGTGTAGTATAAACTTGTGTTTTCCATCTGAAGGTTTAATGAGTGATTTATTCAGTTAACAGATCAATGTGATCCATATCTATAATGACTCAAAACGCTTGAGGTAAACACCAAATCCTATTTTTTTCAATAAACAGCTAGCGATTTAGCTTGCAAACAGCTGATTTATGTCTTTAAATGCTTTAAACTCTAAGATGCTGTTTGAGGTTATGTTGATACTGCCCTTAGCGCTTACGCCAAGAGCAGTTTATACATGAGATTTACTTCTTATTTGCCCCTCTCACCATCATTTCAATCATATCCCACATGTTAGCTGGAATTTGATCGAGGTGATTGAATTCACCAGCGCCTTGGAGCCATTCTCCACCATCAATAGTTACGACTTCTCCATTGACGAATGCAGCATAATCAGACATGAGATAAGCGGCTAAATTGGCTAATTCTTGGTGTTCTCCAACTCGACTCAACGGAACTTTATTAGCAGGATCGAATTTGTCGCGCATATTTTCAGGAAATAGGCGATCCCAAGCACCTTTGGTTGGGAATGGGCCAGGAGCAATGGCATTCGAACGGATTCCATATTTCCCCCATTCTACAGCTAATGAACGCGTTAAGGCCAATACGCCAGCTTTTGCACAAGCAGAAGGAGTTACAAAACCAGAACCTGTCCATGCATATGTGGTAACAATATTGAGTACTGTTCCTTTTACTTTTTGCTCAATCCACTGTTTGCCTAAAGTTAAGGTATAGTTATAAGTACCTTGCAAAACAATGCCTATAATGGTATCAAAGGCTTTAGTTGATAACCGTTCTGTGGGGCTAATGAAATTGCCAGCAGCATTATTGACCAAACCATCAATTTGACCAAACTCTTCTAAGCCTTTTGCAATGGTGTTGTCTACATCATTATGATTTCGTACATCACCTGCAACGGGCAATACTTTCCCTCCTGTTTCTTCTTGTAATTCTTTCGCCGCTTTTTCTAAGCGTTCCATTTTTCGGCTGGTAATGATGGCATTCGCACCGAGTTCTAAAAAATATTTGGTCATTGCTCTTCCAAGGCCTGTTCCGCCTCCAGTTACCAAAATTGTTTTGCCTTTCAAGGCACCATCACGTAGCATGGGTTCTTTATACATAGTTTTTTAGGCTAGATGTTTATTGATTAATAACAGTTTTAGATCAGTTGTGTTTGACTGATTTCTCTTGCCAATTTACAAGATTTTTAGAGTAAGTCCGAATGTTTCTTACCACAAGCCACAAGACAAACCAGTTGTAACTAATTGATAATCAGCTTAATATTAAGGGTTAAATTGAATAAAAAAAGTTATGCAAGCATCATATTAGCACACTCAATTTCCTTGATTATCAGTTTGAAGTACCTTGATTTATTCGAGCTGATGCGTAGGAATTGCGAATAGGTTTTGATCACCAAAAACGAAATCGGCATATTTTCTTTTTTTAAGGAAAGCTTACATTACTCTTGGAGTACATCTTCACCTACAATCACCATTCGGGCATAGGCTTGGGGTTGGCCGCTCGTGACTTGGTTGGGAGGTAAAATAAAAAGGAACTGACTTGTAAAAAGGTAATTGGGACAAACGGACAATCAATGCAAGGTAGAGCACAGCACAGCGAGCAATACCTTGCATTTTTGGGAATAAAGTCCCCTTTTGCCGAGTGATGAACAACCTTACAACCCAAACCCAGCCCATTAAATACAGAAAACAGCCTCCCCAAGCGAGGAAAGGCTGTTTTCTATCGCTTTTGGCAAGTAAACCGAGTCAGAACCATTGAGGAATGAACTCTGACTCTTATGCCTGTAGTGATCTACTTTTTATACCCGTCTAGATAGATGCTATTTTTTGAATTGGGCATAAAACGTAGTTCTAGTTTTTGAATACCTGGATAATACATACCATATATTGAGTCGTTATATTCACTGATTCCTTTGATATGGTAAAATAAATCTTTTTCTAAAGGAACAAATGGATTGACAATGGTAATTCCTATATCTACTAAAGTCTTTTGAGCCTCAGTAGTATCTACTATACCTTCAAACTTTAGTTCTGAATAGAAAAGATTAACTTTGTTAGTATCAAAAAAATATGTTTGTTCACAACCTCCATAGTCATTCCCATATATATACTTTGAAAGAACATTATCAACAAAGTTATCTGGTTCAAAACCCATTTGGACTAACTCATTATATGAATACTCTCTAGTATCAATTTTTGAACTACAGCTACTTAGTATAAGCAATAATGGAATGAAAAATAAAACTCCAAATCTATATCTTGACTTCATATTATTAACTAATTAGTACTGTGTAGGTAATTTCATTGGAGTAAGTAAACGACTCTTCTTTTTCATCCTTTCACTAAGTTTAAAATGATTAGGTACTGCTGTTGCTGTTGATTGACTTAATTTTGTACTTACAAATCGTTTCAAATGTTGAGGTGCGTTTGGAGGAGTGGAATGACTTTGTCCATCTCTAAATAAAGAGGATCCTGTAACTCTTGAATGTAAATTACTCATTTGTATAGCAAATTCATGTGCTGCTTGAGAGGGATTGATAGAATTTCCATATCCATGCCCTAAAAGCTCATGAGCTATCAGTTCTCCTGGAGAACTTGAAGATTTATAAGCTTGAGGCCCTAATTTATCTAGGTTCGCATTGGAATGGTAATTTATTTTTGCTTTAGAGTCCATTACAATAATACTATGACTACCATTAGCTGTTTGATAATTTGCTCCTCCCCCGGCTTTGGTATCAACATCTTGACCTGTTTTAAAATCAGGAGTACCTACTGCCAAGTCTTCACCCCTATATACAGCTTCTATGGTATGCACTTCCGAAGCATTTATTGCTTGAAAATAAGCGTTTGCCAAAGCTTGTTCATCATCGGATAGTTCTCCAATAGCACTTGCAAATGCGTTTTCATCAATACTCGCGAAAGTTTTCCCATCCTTTTCTAAGGTGATTAACTTTCGAAGTTTCTCGAATTTATCTCCCTCAAAAGTTTTATGTATTGCATCTCGTACTCTTGAACCAGATTGTTCATTTACCCCTACAATTTGCATTCCATCAGGGTCAACTAATTTTATAGGGTTATTAGCTACATAAGCGTAAGGAGAGATAGGTAAGTATTCTTCTGCTAATAGATCAACTCCATTCCATCTTGCAATTTGTGCATCGAGCATTCTCGCCCCATAGTCACTCCATCCAATTTCTTCTTGATACTCCTTCCCATTATACGTAAACCGATGATCAGGCTGCCCATCTTTATCCAACGGCTTAATGCTCATTCCAAAAGGATAATAGCTATTCTCCTGCCAGACCAGTCGCTCATGCTTTACCCTCAACTCATCAAAGAACACATCCATCATGGATTCATTGGCTAAATATACGATTGCATAGCCGTCATGTTCTATGGCTAATTGTAAAGTTAACGAATTATACCTGTTTGCTGCATGGCTGATGAGTTCAAATTGCTCTTGGAGTTCATTTCCATCCTCATCTACAATCACCATTCGGGCATAGGCTTGGAGTTGGCCGCTTGTTACTTGGTTGGGAGGTAAAATAAAAAGGAACTGACTTGTGAAAAGGCAATTGGGGTATATGGGTAATAAATGCAAGGTGGAGTACTATTTTGCATTTATGGGATAAAAGTAAAGTACTCTTTTGTCACAATGAACAACCTTATAGCCAAGCTCCCGCACATTATTAAATACAGAAAGCCCCTGCAGGTTTACTCCAGACAGACTCTCTATTATTAATCAGATGCCTAAATTCATCTATTTGTCACACGCCATCCTACGGAAGATCGTAATCTAATGGTACTATTCATTCTAATGAATCCTCTAAATTATTCAGCCAGGTTGAAGCCTCTTCAGCACTTCTAATATTTTCTTTTACTTTTCTCCTGACCTCTTCATGAGCTTCGGTATTACATGGAGTAAAAATATCCCAATAAGGTTCATGAGCGATTATATGCTTTAACGATTCTCTAATTGTCTTTTCGTCAAAAGCTTGAATAATAATCATATCCTTAGCTCCAACTAACCAATTATGATTTAATACATTTCTGCTATAGTCTAATACTCTTTGTATACCCTCTATAGTATTAAATGTGACTACATATGACGCTCCACCTACAAAATCAATAAAAACATCTAACTCATTTTCATTTTCTTCGGGTAAGCCATTGAAATCAATTTTATAATCCATATTCATCAGCAATTTGTTTAATTATTTTCTTCTGATTTGCCTTGTTTGAGTAGCCTAAAATCTTTACATTCTACCAATTGCTTTTAGGCTTGCTATTGCTGATCTTATCTCTAACCACCTGTTTCACGATCATTCTAAATGAGCGTAAGTTAAGTTTATAATAACTTACTCAACTAGTTTTTCTATTTTCTAAAGCCTCATCAATTCCATCAAGCCAGTTAGCTGTCTCTTCTTCCGTTTGAAGGTATCGTCCCCTTTTAAGCCTATTATGTTCCACAGCTTTAGAATTACATTCAGTGAAGATATCCCAATATGGTTCATTTGAAATAATATTTTCCAAGGAGTTTTCTATTTGACTCTTCTCAAAAGCTTCAATAATGATCATATCTTTTGCACCAATAATCCAATTTTCTTTATCAACACTCTTCAAACTTTCTAATAAATACTTTAAGGATGTTAATGTATAAAATGTCACTACATACTCAGCCCCATCATTAAACTCTATAGTAACATCAAGTTCATACTCTGAATTAGTCGGCATAGAACCAATATATAATTTATAATCCATATTCCTCTGCGATTTGTTTTATTACTTTACTTTGTTGCCTTCCTTGTATTCCTGAATATCCTAAAATTTTCTTAACACCACCTTCAATAATAAAATATACTCTCCCAATGGCATTTGGTCCTTTTAGTCTAGCTTCCATAGCCGTCAGGCTATGGCCCAGATATACAAAACAGCCCCTCCGATTAATCAGAAAGGCTGTTTGTTAACACTTTTGACTAAAGACGCATTGTAATTGGTGGCCAATGCCATGCTTGACTCCATTACTCTTGGCCAACTATTTCAGGCACATAAAATATACACCCGAGCTAGAATTGTCATTCTTCCAACATTTCGTCTTGATGCATATCAGAACCAACTGGCTTTGGATACCATGATATATAGAGACCAAAATCATTAATACCAGTATTCATACAAACTCCTTCTTTACAGATACTTCCCTTTGTTTTGGAAAAATCTATCTGTTTTTTTGCTTTCAGACTAGATAATATAATTTTAGGGTTTGAAGGGTTAAAAACAACTTCTGCTAGTTTATCCTCTCGAAAAAGAATCTGTAACAAACCCGTATCCAAAAAATATTCATAGTTCTTAATGGTTAATAGTTTAGCACTTTCCCCTAAAGGTGAAATAGCATAATCATAACCCATTTTTTCAACTCTCTTTTGACATTCCTTTGGAGTCAAATTACTGTAAATATTGGGCAATAATTTAGTACCCATATTTTCTGTTTTGTGACAACCTGTAACAATTAGAAAAAAGATTAAGATAAAGTTTTTCATTTTTTTAGTCTTTTGTAGAGATCCTTCCAAACTGCTTTATTTTGTATAAAATCACTTGCACTCCAAGGAGTATATTTATATCCAGAATTAAGCCAGTCCCAAACAAACTCTTTGTGGTTATATTCATTCAACTGAGCTGGAACAGAACCACTATCAAACTCTGCGGAATAATCTGTTCTTACTCCATAACCCTGAATATTCAACTTAGCTCGAAGGTAACTTTCAAATCCTACTGCTTGAACTTCTCGTAAACGAACTCCTTGGGAGTTTTTACTAATAGATAATCTTTCTAAAGATCCTATTTCATCTTGATAGGCATGAAAAAGTTCATGCCCAGTCACAAACAGACTATTAAAGTTAACATCAAAATGTCCTGTAGCCGTTCCCGAACCTACATAGAGTGTTTTTAATTCAGGATTATATCGAGAATTCAAAAGTCCTAAATTTTGATAATGTTCTGGTATACTTCCATCAGCGTATAACTGATCATACCCCATATCTTTTACTATATGATCAATATACTTTATATTATAAACCGCACTAGAGCTTGTTAATTCATTAATTACAGTTTGCCCTTCATCAACGCTATTAATTTTATTTAAGTCATCAAATGCTTGTTGAACAAAACTATCATGATACTTCCCATTTCCGTCCCCCTTGTATTCTTCACCAACAGTAACATTTCCTTCTGAGTCTTGAGTGTAATGATGTAGTTTTCCATTTTGATAAATGTACGAAGCATTACCATCTGAAGAAAATATACGAACATAGTCGCCATTCACATCTATGTTCATAATAGGATTGTTTAATCCATAATGATATGGCGTGAATGTATGATAACTTTCAGCAAACCGATCTACTTTATGGAATCTTCCTAACTGCGGATCATAGTCTCTTTGTCCATATTCTAGCAGGTTAGTAGTTTCTTCGAGTTCTTTGCCATTATAAGTAAACCTATGGTTGGGTTCTCCTTCTTTATCCAACGGCTTAATGCTCATTCCAAAGGGATAATAGCTATTCTCTTGCCACACCAATCGCTCATGCTTTACCCTCAACTCATCAAAGAACACATCCATCATGGATTCATTG
>JBMYQA010000120.1:0-16144 GCA_049600855.1 Flammeovirgaceae bacterium
ATCAGCAAGCAAAGGCACTACTTCTCGCTTACTAATTAAGCTATTTAATTTATCGTAGTTAAAAATTGCCCCACTCATGATTAACTGAGGAATGAGCAATAATGGAATAAGAATATATACGGTAACTGCTGAATTAAATGCAGATGAAATATTTAGACCAAGCACATTTGCATGACAAGAAACGGTAAATAATACCGCCCAATACATTAAATTAACCCCTTTTACCTCAAGAATCGCATTTCCTATCAATACAAAAGTTAGGGTTTGAATCGCCGATAGTGTAAATAGAATGACTAATTTAGAAGTCAAATAACTACTTCTACTCAAATTCAGGAATGATTCCCTTCGTTTGATCTTCCGATCTCGAATAATTTCTTCGGCACTTACCGTTAAGCCCATAAATAAGGCCACTACAATGGCAATCAGAATATAGGCTGGAATATTATCGTTATGACGATACAAGTATTCACCATCATTGACGCTCTTGTACCGAATAACGAGTGCCAAGAGAATGGCCAAGAATGGCGCTTCTAATAAGTTAATGAGTAAATATTGCTTATTACTGATCTTTGATAGGAAGTCGCGAATGGTAAAAATGATACCCTGATTAATCCAAGAAGGAATTTTCAAGGTTTTTGGAGGAGCTTCATGCACATCAGGAACTTGCTCTATGGTAATTTTGTCCTTATAAAGTCCGTGCCATTCGGTAGGCATTACTTTACGCTTACTCGTAAATTCACCATATTCATTTACTACCCGAGCTTCAATAATATTAAAAATTTGCTCAGGGTTTACATTACCACACGTTGGGCACTGTCCACGCTCACTCCCTACTTGACTCGAAGCGGTTTTAAAATAGATGACTGCTTCGATGGGGTTACCATAGAAGATTGGATAACCACCTGTATCCATAATCACCATTTTATCAAACATTTTGAAGATGTCTGATGAAGGTTGGTGAATGACCACAAATATTAATTTACCTTTTAAGGATAATTCTTTCAGGAGGTCAATGACATTTTCAGAGTCTCTTGAAGACAGACCAGAAGTTGGCTCGTCAACAAACATCACAGCAGGTTCTCTAATGAGCTCTAGTGCAATGTTCAAGCGTTTTCGCTGTCCACCACTAATCTTCTTATTGAGCACATTACCAACTTTCAGTTCTTTAATATGCTCTAAGCCTAAGCTTGCCAAAACATCAATGACACGCTTATTGATTTCTGTTTCATTGAGGTCTTTAAAACAGAGTTTGGCGTTATAGTAAAGGTTTTCATATACAGTTAGTTCCTCAATCAGTAAGTCGTCTTGAGCAACATAACCGATAACTCCTTCAATTTTTTCTGGTTCAGTGTGGATATTGCTTCCGTTGATCCGAACTTCTCCTTTATAGGGCTTTTCTAAGCCTGCGAGCACATTTAGTAATGTTGTTTTACCAGCACCACTTGCGCCCATGATGCCAATTAGGTTACCAGGCCCTTCTGAGAGGTTAACATCGCGAATACCAATATGACCATTAGGAAAACGGAACTCCAAGTTCTCTACATTGAAGGAGATATTATTGATTTGGGTATCACTATTGTATGTGCTAACCAAATCGGAGTAATATAGCGGGGCACCTTTAGGTGTTTTAAATACACTACCTGGGGCAAATTGCTGAATACCGCGAATGACTTGTCGGCTATTCAGGAAGATTTCATCTTTACCTGTATACTTTGTAAAATATAAGCCAACGCTTTTTACACGGACAAAAATGATTTCACCGTCTAGTAATCCTGAATCAATGTATTTTGTTTTTGAACCTTCAGGGGGTTTAGACTCATCAAAAACGAGGTAATTTTCGTCATCAAGGTTTGCCGAATCAGTTTCTACAACAAATTCTCGGATCAAATCATATTCATGGTTATCAATATTAAAAACCTCTGCAACGGTTTTTATGATTTCCATTCGTTGCTCTGTGAAAGAACGATCGGATTCTAACATTTCCAACAGCTTCACTAAAACAATGAATTTCTGTTGTTGATTTAATGTTTTATTAATTTTCCTTCCAATCGCTAAAACCCTCACCGACTGAACTACCCCAACAAGTTTACTTTTCTTTCTGGGGGTACTTTTCTTTTCGTAAAGCTCAGTGTATTCTTTTACGGACTTAGAATCGAGTTCTTGATTAAAGAAACTGATTACAAAGTTCTTTTCGGCTTCAGTGGCTCCACCATCTTGCATGGAGATGATACCGAAGAGTTCAGTAAGGGCTTTAAGTATTTCTTCACTCATGGGTTGTCCTGATAAGCTGTTGTATCTCCTTTACAACGACAGATTGAGCAATTGTTGTATAAGAAACCTGAACAGAAGATGTTTTTCATTAAACTAGAAAACAAAATGACCGTTACCCATTGATTTGGGGCAAATCATTTTGCTTCATGAACAGATTGCCCTTAGGCAATCAACATCTTAATAGGTTTTGAAGTCGAAAGGTACTTCTACTAAGTCGGCAAACTCTTCGCCAGCTTCTTCCATATCTTCATCATCCTCATGAAAATACCAAGTCACTTTCGCGCCCTCAATCTCCTCTAATTCTGTGAGTACGTCCAAGATCAACTTGGATGAGGCAGTATTGAAGTATTCAAGTTTGAACATGAACTCAGTACTTTCATTAGATTCATCCTTATAAGAACGAAGCCAATCTAAAATAGGCTGATAGAATTCTGCCGAATCTTCAGGAAGCGAACGCCCTGAAATCTCAAAAATTCCATTGCTCTTATCCAAGATGACTTTAGGAGTATCCTCTGTTCCTTCCAGGCTAAGAATATTCATATTGGTACGATTATTTTATTTCCTAGGAATAGTCGCTTTAAATGAGAAAAACGTTAAATCCTCGTCTATAGGTTCAAAATCAAAAATCAATTTACGTCCCGATTTACGGGCCATATCTACAAAACCCAAGCCAGCTCCGCCATGTTCATTGAGGCCCTGATCTTTCTTGATAATTTTGCGATATAATTCTTTTAACCCAGTTTTATCTAGGCTATTAATTCGTTCTAGTTTTTGCAGCATATCTTCCACGTCTCCATTCTCAATCGCATTACCTGAAGTTACAAAGTACTCCTTGTCATGCTTTCCAATCATAAAGATGGCATTGTTCTTTCGGTCTACATCATCTTCAAAATTTTCTGCATGTCGAACAATATTTTGTAGGCATTCCATCATCACATTGAAGACCTTCCGCTTTACAGATGCTTCTTCTCCAAATGAATCCATGTTTCGTTCAGCCATTGCAAGAACGGATTTGGTGATTTCTTGGGTAAACTCGCCCTCATACACCAAAATGATGTTCTTCTTTAGCATGGTTTTATGCAGGTCATATATATACTTCATAGATTAAAATCTTTGGAGCAATTTCACAATTTGTAACTATTGTATCACAAATTTTATGCTGAACTTGGCAAATCAACTAATTTATGCAATAAACAACAAGAGAATTCACTAAAATCAAAAGCATATTTATTTGCGCCTTTCATTTCGGGATTAAGATATTATTTTTTTATATCACAAACAACGACTAACCTAAAATTTCTTTATTCACAACGGCCTAAAAGTTAAGGAATTATGTATCTAGCAACTTAGTTCAGTATTGTTAACACCTAGAATTTAATTCCAATCACTAAAACGTCATCTGTTTGCTTCTTATCTCCCTTCCATTTTTCAAAAGAGTTTGCCAATATCGCTCCCATATCTTGCATATTTTTATGCGTTCGTGCTTCAATCATAGCACGTAACTTTTTGATTGAGAACTTACGATTATCGGCTCCTCCAAACTGATCGGTTACTCCATCTGAAAATAAATAGATTTCATCACCTTTATTCAGCTCAATGGTATGTGTAGTAAATTCAGTTCTAATTTTATATTCTCCTCCTCCTACTGGAAAACGATTCCCTTTAATTTGCATCAATCCATTATCATCAGAATAATGCAGTAAAGGACGGTGCGCTCCAGCATACTCTAGCTTCATTTCCTTCAAATTTATTTTGCTTAGCGCAATATCCATACCGTCTCTGGTTTGGCTTTTCTCATCTTGTCGTAATGTACGCGTTACTCCTTCATGCAGTAAATCCAAGATTTTGCCAACAGTAGTCGCTTGCTGGGTATTCACAACATCGTTAAGAATGAAATAGCCAATTAATGAGATCAATGCACCTGGTACGCCGTGCCCTGTACAATCTACTGCCGCAATGTAGAAGTCATCTCCTTTTTGTAAAAACCAAGGGAAGTCACCACTAACCACATCCCGAGGACGATACATGACAAATGACTCTGGTAATTTAGACTGTACAAATTCATTATCGGGTAAAATGGCGCTTTGAATACGCTTTGCATAATTAATACTTTCAGTGATTTTGCGGTTGGTCGTCCGAATTTCCCGCTCAATTTGTTTACTTTCAGTGATGTCATGAACGACTAAAAGTACCGACTCTACCTCATGGTTGTCATTGAACTCTGGAATGGCATTTAATTGCATAATTCGATCGCCAATCACTGAAGGAAAATCCATTTCTACAGAGACTTTACTCTTTGTATTCATTACTTTTCCGAAGGCTTCTTTCCAAACCTTAACAATATCAGGATGTAACTTTACATCAAATAGCGTTCTGGAAAGGAAATATTCCTTCTTCCGGCCAGTGAGCTTTCGAATAACAGGGTTAATGTAGAAGAATTTCCCTTCGCTATTTACCCTAACAATCAAGTCGAGTGAGTTTTCAGAAAGCGACTGCATGGCACTACGCATTCGCTCTTCTTTTTCAGCACGCCTGCGTTCGGTAATATCGCGTGTATTTACCAAAATCCCCTGAATGGCAGGGTTAGAAAGTAAGTTTGTTCCTTTAGATTCTACCCAAATGGTTTCCCCATCTTTCTTGTAATAAGCATATTGTACGGTCGCCCCTTTCGTTGGATTGGTTAAAATCTGCTCAAACATCTCCTTGAATAGGTGAACACTGTCAGGATGAATGTGCTGTCCAGCTTCACTGCCTGTCAATTCTTCTACCGTATATCCTAAAATGGGTTGTACTGATGGACTGATAAACCTAACCGTGCCATCTTTTTTATAAATGGTAATTACCTCAGATGCATTTTCTAAGAGTAACTCCAAACGTTTCTGGGTGTTTTCTACTACGCCAATTTGTTTTTGTAAGCGCGAGTTCGTTCGTTCTAATTGCTCTTGAGTTGCTTCCATCTCTTCCGCATTTTGGCGGAGAATTTCTTGTTGATATTGAAGCTCTTCACTTAACTGCTGCGATTCTTGAAGCATCAACTCTGTTCGCTCATTTACCTTAATGTTAAAGATGGTACGAGCAATGATGATACTAATTTCTTCTACAAATTTAATTTGGGTAGAGCTAAAACGATTAAAGCCTGCAAACTCAAGTACGCCATATACTTGCTCATTATTGGTGATTAGTGGAACAAATAGCAAGCAGTTTGGTTTTTGATCTCCTAACAATCCCGATGAAATGGTCATGTAATCTTCAGGAATCTCCAACCTTAAAATGGTATCTTTTTCTATGGCACATTGCCCCACTAATGACTCCGCGAAATAATATTCTTTTTGGAGGTATTTTTTCTTATGATAAGCATAACTTGCTTTCATCACAATGCGCGGCTTGTTTGTTTCTTCGTCTTCTACTGTATAAAATGCGCCTTGTATACCGCCTATTTTTTCTGTTACAAAAGCCAATACATCATCTCCTAATTCTTCCAAATTATTTCTAAACCGAAGAATCTGGCTAATTTCTGCAATACCGGTTACAATCCAATTTCGCTCTTTGTCCTTCTTTTCAGCGGCCTGAATACTATCGCGCATGGTCAACAAGGCATTTCCTAAGGTATCTTGCCTGCTCATGGGGGTAAAGCTCGCATCGTAGTTACCTTCTCCAATTTGCTTGGCAAAATTTGCCGTTTGTTGTAACGAATAGACCAAATCCTTTACTGCTTGAGCCATTTCGCCAATTTCATCATTACTTTCTTTAAATACATTCTCAGGCAAAATACCTTGCGAAACCATCTTTAATCGATCTTTGATAATCGTAATCGGATTAGTCAGTAATGACAAAATAAAATAAGAAGCAAAAGCAGAGATGGCTAAGATGATCAAGCCAAAAATTACAAATTGGAAAGAGAGATCTTGGAGGTTGGTGTACACCTTTTCAATGGGCATTTGGACTACAACTCCCCAATTTGGCGTGGGTAAATGTCGCCAATAAGCTAAATATTGATTGTTGTTATCATCTTCATCAACTCTAAAATCATCTGCTTTGCCAAGGGTGGCGTTTTGCAATGCAATGAGGTAATTATTATTTGTTACATACGTGTAAGTCGTGGGCGCATATACTTGTCCTTTGCCGTCAGTATATTCCGTAATAATACTCACTCGCCTTCTGCCGTCTAGCACACGCCCTAATACAATTTCTCCATCAGAACCCAAGCCTGTGCTGTCTTGCACAATCGGAATAATATGTTTAGTAACATTAAACTCAAAAATAACAGCCCCTTTATTTTTATTATCAATCACAATAGGATGTGCTACATACATCTTGAGATAGGGCTTACTTTTAGCAACTGAAGGCATAACCATTCCAAAATAGGCTTTGCCTTCTGGGTATACGGTGATGCTGTCTCGTAGATTGAGAAATAGATTTTGGAAATCGGGATAATCTTTTTGACCTAATTTGGGTTCTGTATTCCAGTTGTGTTTATAGATAACTTTCTCAGCGGCATTTGTGATGATGATATCTTCAATGGCAAACAGATCTTTTTTGGCTCCAAAATACCCATTGAGTTGCACCCCCACGCTATCAAAAATAAATGGGGTAAGAATAGGATCCCAATCGTCTAATTCGGTAACTGTTTTCTGAATGTATGGATCGGATGCGACCTGCGTAATGTAATCTTGAAGAGAGGCAAATATGGATTCAATCTGTTTAGACTTTAAAGAACTGACTAACTCAAAGCTGGCGGTATACCTTTTTTTGATGAGCTCCTTGCTTTGGTTATAAGATAAATAACTGATCGCAATTACTGATAGTAATACTACTAGCAGTAATCGTATGGTTATTTTCCAACTTATCTTGACATTTCTAAACATGTAGCTAATAGATTAATCTACTCAAACTTGTCAGAAAGTTTTGTACAAAAATTTTCCAATAGCGAAAAATCATTTTCATGGATTGCCTGGAAAGTAGCGATTTCAAGCACTCCTTTTGTTTTTCCATCTTTTTGAATGGGTAATACCGTTAGAAACGGCGGAGTAGCCTCTCCCAAGCCAGATGATATGGTCATGTAGTCCTCAGGTAAGTTTGATACCTTTAGTGGTAGCTTTGTTTTTGCTACTTGTCCTGCTAATCCTTCGCCATATTCAAATACCAAAGTGCCACTATCTGGCATTACTACTGCATATCCCACTAATAACTCAATTTCTCGCTTTGTTTCTGTTTCTTTCGCTTGATATAAAATACCTGAACCTGCTTGCAAACTTGTACACAACATTCGAATAAATCCTTCAAATCCCTCTTTATTCCACGTGCCTGCTTCATCTAACTGTTTGTGCAGTTGATCTTGAATACTTTCTAATAAACCGTACTGATTATTGGCCGCATTTTCTTGTTCATCCTCAGCATCGTCTTTTTTATCGAGGTAAACAATGGTTTCTGCAGAGGTTTTAAAACTGGCTGCAAAGATTAAGATCATCAGAAATAATCCAGATAACAGCATTAAGCCAACTGCACGTATAGTTGAATACGTGGCTTCTTCTGCTAATTGAATTTTTTCGCTTCTTCTCGATCCTGGTTTTGCTAATTCTTCACGTGCGTTAATTAGCTTTTCTTTTATGGTCAGGTCTTTATTATCAATTATCCTTAACGTTTCTTCTACCTGATTTCTAGTTTCATTGCTAATTGCATCTACAATTTCGTTGGGCAATTGAAAAAGCATAAAGCCAGCATAAAACACCAACCCAACAAAAATGATGGTAAGAATGATGCCTAAACTCCTAACTCTTGCTCTCATAGTTTATCCTAAAAAGATCAGTTAAGGCTTGCAGGTGCTTGCCTATATTAAGGTTGCTTAAATACACACCCCAAGTGTGGGAAATAAAACATGATTTTAAAGGTTAACGAACAATTGACGTTTTTCATCTTTCTAGTTCAATTTTTTTTAACCTTGTTGTGTCACCCGATATAGCTCACCTAATTCGAGCATGAATTCAATGATTTTATCTGATGATAATACATGATCGACTTCTGTTCGTGTCAACGCTGAATTTGGCATCGTATTAATCATGCTTTCTTCAGGATCTTGAACAATTGCTAAGCCGCCATATTTTTTTACAAAACACATTCCTTCTGCACCATCTTTATTCGCTCCTGATAGTAAAATACCGATCAGTTTATCTTTATACACATAAGCGGCTGAGGACAATGTAATGTCAATGGCGGGCCTAGAGTTATTAACTAAGCCTTCGGTAGATAATGAGAATGAATTGCCTAATTCAAGTCCCATATGATAGTTTGCAGGAGCCAAGTACACATGCCCTTTTTTAACAGGCTCTTTATCTTCTGGTTCTGCAACAGGTTTAGAACTTTTAATGGATAATGCCTCCACAAAACCATGCTTAACATGTTTAAGCCGATGAAGGCATAGAAATATGGGTAAGGGAAAATCTTTGGGTAATTTAGCCAGTAAATTGGTTACTGGTTGAAAACTACCTGCTGATCCGCCTATGGCAATGGCTCTATATTTTGGTGTCAGCTGAAACTTGCCCATCGTCAATTCTTTTATACTTCGGTGTAGCCCTCAGCTCAATCTTTAATTTTTTTATAGATTTTTTCTTCGTTATTTACTACGATGAACTTGTTGGCGATATCACACCAAATCAAAGACTCTTTTGAACCTATACACAAGTATCCATACTTAAATAGGCTCTCATGAAGCTTATACAGTACATTATTTTGTAATGTTTGATTAAAATAAATCATCACATTACGGCATAAGATGAGGTCAAACTTAGAGAATACTTCCCCTTGAACGAGGTCGTGCTTCCTAAATCTAACATCTTGAACTAAGCGTTTATCTAATACTGCTGTGCCATTATCGTCCGTAAAATAATCCCAGATGCTACTTTTTCCCTCTGCACGAATATAGTTTTGGGAGTTCAATTCCATATTCTTCATATTGATCAGTCCTTTTCCTGCCCGATCAATAATTGCCGTATCAATATCGGTAGCAGTAATTCTAGCCTTCTGAAGAATGCCCATTTCATCGAGCATAATTGCCAATGAATACACCTCTTCGCCAGAAGAACACCCAGCATGCCAGATATTTATCTTATCGTGATTGAGTAAAATATTAGGAATGATATGATCCCTCAAGGCAATCCAAAAGGTAGGATCTCTAAACATCTCGGTTACATTAACCGTAATTTCTGAAACAAATTCATCGAAGAAAGATGGATTACGTTCCAACTTTTCAATGAGGGAATTTACTGACTTAAACTTGTACAGTTCAATAATTCGCTTGATTCTACGCTTAAATGATGACATCGCATAATCGCGGAAATCATAATTGAAGCGCTCCATCAGAAACGAAGTCAGTCTTCTTAAATCGGCTATTTCTATGTCTTGAACCTCCATGTCCATGAGAGGGGAATTGTTATAAGGCACATTATTTTTTTACAAGTAACAAACTTGCTCACCATACAAGTATATAATAAAACAAACAAAATGGAAAGCCCAGTTTTCACAATGTAAGTTATTGATTTAGTTAAACTTTTAAAGAATTTCAGGCAATTTGTTTGGTACAGTTCAACCAAGCGTCTTTTTTTTCGTAATTTTGCTTAGTTGTGGGGCAAGAAATTGGAGATATCTAACAATTATTAATACAATAGTTATGTAATGTATCTCGAATAATCCTAGTGGAGCTTGCCACAAATTACCAAACTTTTTCTTTGATTCATCTTTGCTAGATGAATGAAGCGCTAAAATTAGGCTAGATTATGTATCAAAAGCTCTCAAAAATTCTGTGGGTGTGCTTTATCGGAGGTTTAGTGTTTTTTACACTATACATCACTTCAATTTATTACAATTGGGGTAATCTCTATGGAGGCATGCCTGATCTCCAAGAATTAGAAAACCCAAAAAATGAAATTGCATCTGAACTCTATTCGGCTGATGGGGTATTGTTAGGAAAGTATTATCGAGAAAATCGGAGCCCTGTTGCTCATAAAGACCTTTCACCTAATTTATTGAATGCCTTAAAAGCCACCGAAGATATTCGCTTTGAACAACACAGTGGGATTGATTTTAAAGGAACGCTCGCAGTTGTTGGCTCAATTTTGAAGTTAGATCCTCGTGGGGCAAGTACAATTAGCCAACAGTTAGCCAAAAATTTATTTAAAACACGGGAGAACCTAATGGGGAAATTAAGTGGAATATTAGGTAAAGTTTCCAACAAGTTTAAAGAATGGATTTTGGCGATTCGAATCGAACGTGCCTATACTAAAGACGAAATCATTACGATGTACCTCAATACCGTCGATTTTGGCAGTAATGCGTTTGGTATCAAAGCCGCTTCGAAAACATTTTTTGATAAGACACCCGATCAACTGAGCGTTAATGAATCTGCCATCTTGGTTGGCTTGTTAAAAGCGCCTACGTATTACAATCCCAAACTGAATCCAGAAAATTCGAAGCATCGTAAAACGGTGGTGTTGAATCAAATGAGAAAGTATGAATTCATTTCTCAAGCGGAGTATGATTCATTGAAAGAGGTAGGCTTAGGCATGGAAAACTATCATGTAGAAAACCACAACAAAGGATTAGCTACTTATTTTAGAACAGAAGTAGCCAAATACTTAAACAATTGGTGTAAAGAACGAGGAATGGATTTGTATGCTGATGGCTTAAAAATTCACACGACCATTGATTCACGCCTGCAACAATACGCCGAATATGCAGTAGACTCCAATATGCGTGTTCAACAAGCAAAATTCTTTAAACAATGGAAAGGTAAAAATCCCTGGCGCGATGAGAAAGGGCGAGAGCTGAAAGATTTTTTGAAGAAGGTCATTAAACGTACGGAGCACTATCGCGTCTTAAAAGATAAATACAAAAATAATGAGGCTGCTATCTTTAAAGCGCTTAATAAGAAGCGTAAAATGCGTGTTTTTACTTGGAATGGTGACGTAGATACAACTTTTAGTGCCATGGATTCACTCAAGTATTACAAGCATTTCTTGCATGCCGGGATGATGTCCATTGATCCATATACTGGTCATATTAAAGCTTGGGTAGGTGGTATTAATCATCAATATTTTAAATACGATCATGTAAAGAAAACTAGTCGTAGACAACCAGGTTCTACTTTTAAGCCTTTTGTGTATGCCTTGGCAATTGAGAAAGTTGGCAAACACCCTTGCGTGATTGAGCAAGATGTACCCATTACCTTTTCTAATCCGGGCGACCCTACCAAGCCTTGGACTCCTAAAAACAGTGATGGATATAGCAATCAATTTTTTACCATTCGCCAAGCAATGGCACGTTCCATCAATTCAATAGCGGCTAAAATGATTAGTGACTTAAGTGGTGGAGAAACGGATGGTTTGGTTGGCGCTAAAAAAGTAGCTGACTTTTTAAATAATAAACTAGGCGTTGAAGCTGAATTGGCTCCTGTGCCTTCGATTTGTTTGGGTTCTAGTGATGTTTCAGTATATGAAATGGTTGGGGCTTATGGAGCTTTTGTGAATCATGGAGTTTGGATTGAACCAACGTACATCACTAAAATTTTTGATAAAAATGGGAAACTGATTCATGAGTTTGTCCCTAAAAAGATCGAAGCGATGTCGGCTGAAACTGCTTACAATATGGTACACATGTTGAGAGGTGGCATGCAAGAAAGTGGTGGAACTTCACTTGGTTTAAATCGTTATAAATTTGTTCGACACCAAAAAGATGGAGTAAGGTTAGAAGTAGGTGGAAAAACAGGTACCACTTCCAATAACTCTGATGCTTGGTATATGGGCATTACGCCACATTTAGTAACAGGTGTTTGGAGTGGGGGTGATGACCGAAGTATTCACTTCCGTTACACTCGTGATGGTCAAGGTGCCCGCCAAGCTATGCCAGCTTATGCCTTATACATGGATAAAGTATATGCCGATAAAAATTTGAAGTATCGTAAAGAAAAGACGACGTTCATTAAGCCTAAAGCGATTACTAAGGGGTATTTTGATTGTAGTAATTTTAGAAGTAATACAACCATTGACACCGATTCTCTAAATATTACGATGCCTGGCGATCCAGAAGATATTATGTAATGACAGTGATTTTGTCTAAAATTAAAAACTGCTGTATATTCGAATACAGCAGTTTTTTTATGATAAACCCAAAAACTGATTGCATTGAGTACCGAAGCTTTACAAAATAAAATCAAACGCTTGCCGAAAGATCCGGGAGTATATAAGTTTTTTAATGCTAAAGATGAGATTATCTATATTGGTAAAGCGAAGCATTTGAAAAATCGGGTGGCTAGCTATTTTAATAAATCGGCTAAGCATAATCGGAAAACAGTGAAGCTCGTGAGCGAGATTCGAGATTTGGACTTTGTGGTGGTGAATAGTGAACTTGATGCGTTGTTGTTGGAAAACAATCTTATCAAAAATAATCAGCCCAAATACAATATCCTATTAAAGGACGACAAGACTTATCCGTACATCTGCGTTACTGCAGAACCTTTTCCAAGGGTATTCAGCACCCGAAAAGTCAAAAAGGGGAAAGATCGCTACTTTGGCCCTTACCCGAATGTTCGTACCATGAATACGCTGTTAGAACTGCTCAAACAGCTCTACACTGTGCGGACTTGCACATTTTACATGGATCAGCAAAGTATTGCTGCCAAAAAGCACCAAGTATGTCTGGAATACCACATTAAAAATTGCCAAGGCCCTTGCGAAGCCCATCAAACGGAGGAAGATTACCAACACGATATTCACCAAGTCATTCATATTTTAAAAGGAAATATTGGGATGGTGAAAAAGCACTTTAAAGAAAAAATGCAGGAAGCCGCTGAGCAATTGGATTTTGAACAAGCCCAGCATTATAAAGAAAAGTTTGAGCTGCTTGAAAATTATCAGAGTAAGTCGCTTGTGACCAATCCAAGCATTTCTGATGTAGATTGCTTTACCATTATTGCGGATGAAGAATATGCTTACATTAACTTTTTGAAGATTGTTAACGGAGCAATTTCAAAAACACAATCTATAGAAATTAAGAAAAAATTGGATGAGTCGGATGAAGAATTGCTCGGCCATGCCATTTTAGAACTCAGAGAGAAGTTCAACAGTAACTCCAAGCGAATCATTAGTAATATTTCCTTAGTTCCATTTTTAGAGGGTGTAGACTTTCACTTACCTAAAATTGGGGACTTGAAGAAAATTGTAGATTTATCGCTAAAAAATACGCTATTCTTCAAGAAAGAGCGATTGAACACTAAAGTGGAACAGCAACAAAATCGCAGTAAAAACTTCACCTTATTGCAGTTAAAAGCCGACTTAAATTTGATCGACCTTCCTCGACACATCGAGTGTTTTGATAACTCCAATATCCAAGGAACCAACCCTGTAGCTTCTATGGTATGTTTTAAGGATGGAAAACCCTCCAAAAAAGATTATCGGAAGTTTGCGATCAAGACTGTGGAGGGGCCAGATGATTTCAAATCGATGAATGAAGTGGTTTTTAGAAGGTATAAGCGCGTACTGGATGAGGGCTTGCCACTTCCTAACTTAATATTAATTGATGGGGGAAAAGGCCAATTGAGCTCGGCTTGTGCGGCACTACAAGAGCTTGGATTGTATGGCAAAATTCCAATTATTGGAATAGCCAAACGGCTAGAAGAAATTTATTATCCCGAAGATCAAATTCCCATTCACATTAATAAAAAATCGCGTTCACTGGTTTTGCTCCAACAGTTACGAGATGAAGCACACCGCTTTGCCATTACGTTTCATCGCAATAAACGCAGTGCCAATAGCTTAGTCAGTCAGTTGGATACCATTTCGGGGATAGGGCCCAAAACGATGGAAGTTTTACTAAAAAAGTATCGTTCGATAGAGAAAATCAAAACGGCTCCACAAGAAGAAGTGATTGCCCTGATTGGTAAAGCAAAAGCCCAAAAGCTATTTGATGGGCTTCATCCATAGCTGATCAGGTCGATTCTTCATCGGTACTTTTGTTCTTTGTTTTACAACGCTCACGCCATTTTTGCTTAAAGGTTTCTCGCTCTTCATCACTCATGTTCGACCATTTTTCACGCCATTTTGCCTTTTTCTTTTTCCAATGAGCACGGTGTTGCCCTCCCCAACGGAAACCGCCAAATAAAATTCGACTCAAAATAAATAAGCCGATTGACTGCCAAAAGTTAATGGGTTTTACTGCGGTTAATTCCACCAAAATTTCATTCCAGAGATAGGTGATGACATTCCCTATCGCAAACACAGCTAGGGCAATAAAACCTACAAAAAGCAGCACTTTGACAGGTTTAGGTATCCTCTTTTCAGATTCGTCCTTAGTAAACATAAGCTTATTCATTAATCGTAGATTTCGTGTGAATTTGAAGTGTTTTTAATACTTCTTCTGCAAATCTACTTGTTAATACATTAAAAATTCTTCGTATAGGTTTTGTAATCTATTTCTCAAATGCTGAACAGCATAGCGTTTTCGTGAAATCAATGTTTTCACATTTACCCCAGTGCGATCTGAAATTTCTTGAAAAGTCTGCTTCTCTAACTCATTCCACACAAAAACCTCCCGTTGGTTTTCAGGTAATTCTTCTAAGGCTTCTAGCAAGCTCTCCCAGAATACTTCTTTTAACAGTTCTGTCTCTGGCGTATTATCATCTGCCAATAATAAATCATTAAATAATACCTCTCCCGCTTCATTTTCATAACTTAACGCTTCTAACGACTCATTCTTTTTTTTTCGATAGCTATCTGTGATTCGATTTCGCGCAACGCGAAATAACCAGCCACTCACTTGCTCAATCGGTTCGGTGTCTACCACTTTACTAAACTGGTACCACACTTCTTGTAAAATATCTTCTGCATCATCAGTAGTTGGAACTCGACCTCGTATAAACCGAAATAGTCGAGTTCCATACTCTTTGACAATTGATGTTATGTTTTGTTTTTGTTCTGTCATCCTTATGGATCTGTAGATGCTCCTTTTTAAGGGAGACGAACCAATGCAGAATTTACTTTAAATAAGATAAAAAAATTAGATCAATGACGAACTATGGGAATGGATTTTAACTTTCATTTGTTAATCCAAAGAACTATCGGTCATTTTCATTTTACCTAAGTCTATTTGCTGTTTATGAAATACGCATTCACCGACCAAAAACTGGGATCAGTATTCGCATTCACCGATTATCTACAACAAGATATTGAAAGCTTTTCTACACACAAGGGAATGATTAATGTATTATGGAATCGAAATTCGGAACCTGTGCAATTATACATCGATGATTTAACCATTCAATTAGAAACCAATCAGTTGGTAACCACTACTTATTTTCAAAAAGTCACTTTTGCTAAAAATAGCTTGCCACTTACCGCTTTTCTGTTTAATCGAGCGTTTTATTGTATTGTCGATCACGATAGTGAAGTATCTTGTAATGGCATTTTATTTTTTGGTACTCAGGACATTCCCATCGTTAGTATTCCTAAAAACCAACAACGCAAGTTCGATTTATTACTGGAAGTATTAATTGAAGAATTTAAAACAAAAGATACCATTCAGGGCGATATGCTACAAATGTTGCTCAAACGATTAATCATCATTTGTACGCGTTTAGCCAAAGAGCAACTCATTGTAAAAACATTAAGCGACACCCAAATTGATATTGTTCGCCAATTTAATGTGTTGGTAGATGTTCATTTTAGAACCAAGCGGAAGGTAAAAGACTATGCAGAGTTATTATACAAGTCTCCAAAAACCTTATCGAATCTTTTTTCGACTTACAATCAAAAATCACCGCAGCAAATCATTCAAGAGCGGATTGTATTGGAAGCGAAGCGTCTGATTTTGTTTACCGATAAACAAACCC
>JBMYQA010000121.1:0-15971 GCA_049600855.1 Flammeovirgaceae bacterium
TAGTATTTACAACAGTAGAAAAGCCAAGCTCGTTGCTTGGTTTTTTCTTTTGATCTACAGGAAAATCCTATTTTGAAGCCGCAAAATACACAGCAGATCGCATGACTTCTTTTCCCTCCTCTACGCCTTTCACCCTAGTAGTCAATTCATTTTTATTGGTTAACGAATAGCGAATTTGCTGGGGAAAGTCATGTTGAAGGTTTTCGAAGGTAAAACTACGCTCACCAAGCGCTGTTAACTTAAAAGAAATGGTTTGCCCTCCATTTTGGCTCGGAACCGTAGCTTGAAAGACTAAGGTATCATTTAGAACAGCAATGCTTAGGTTTTCTTCAAACTTCACCTGTCCATTCGCAGTGATGCTTCCATATCCTATATATTTCTCACCAATGCGTTGCCATTTTTCCGCATACACCTTGTCGCCTTTTGTATACGCCCAATTCCCCACTAGCCAATGTATCGCTTGAAATTGTTGTGCTGGTGTTTTTGTAGCATCAACGGAACACGCACAAGTAATCCCAAAAATAAGCAGTACAAAAAGCGATCTCATAAGCTACAACAAGTTGAAGGCTTTCGGTTATTGCATTTCTTCCTTTGCTCTACGGATATTGTCATTGTAGATATCTGTCTCAATCAATCCATCGCGTAGTCGGATGATGCGGTGTGCATATTGGGCAATGTCTTCTTCGTGCGTTACCATAATGATGGTGTTTCCAGCATCATGCAATTGCTCGAATAAATCCATGATTTCATAAGAAGTTTTGGTATCGAGATTACCAGTAGGTTCATCGGCCAAGATGATACTTGGATCGTTTACTAAGGCACGGGCAATGGCTACACGCTGTCGTTGACCACCCGAAAGCTCATTGGGTTTGTGTTTGTAACGATTCCCCAAACCAACACTCTCTAAAGCTGCAAGTGCTCTCTCTTCTCGCTCAGACTTGCTAAAACCTGCATAAACCAATGGTAAGGCCACATTTTCTAGCGAGGATGAACGCGGAAGTAAGTTAAAGGTCTGAAATACAAATCCAATCTCTTTATTACGAATTTCAGCCAACTGATTTTCACTCATGGAACTCACGTCTTGACCATTGAGGTGATACTGTCCTTCTGTAGGTGTATCTAAGCATCCAACAATATTCATTAACGTAGACTTTCCCGAACCTGAAGGTCCCATAAATGCTACGTATTCGCCTTGTTTAATGGAAATGGAAATGGACTTTAAAGCTTTAATTAGCTCGGTTCCCATCACATAATGCTTCGCTATCTCTGTTGTTTGGATGATATTCATAATACTGCGTTTTTGTTTTCAGAAGTTTGGGATAAACATTTGCTCAAAAAAAAGTTGGGCATTTCGCCCAACAAAAATAGGTAAGATCGTAGTACTTGCTAGTCCGCTCATCAAAAAAATACTTAATTAGGCGGTTACGCGATCTACAACTCAAGTTTTTTGTTTTTTCTTCTTCGCAGCAGGGAATAAGATGTTATTTAAGATTAAGCGGTAACCAGGAGATTGCGGATGCAGGTTCAAGTCTGTGGGTTCTTCTCCTACATAATGACGATAATCTTCAGGATCGTGCCCGCCATAAAACGTCCACGTGCCTTTCCCAAACGTACCGTGTATGTATCTTGCCTCATTAGCCTGTTTCGTTTCGCCCATAATGACCACATCCGATTTGATCAAATGCTGCTTAAAAGCAGTAGTTTGTCCCATAAACCCTTTCACCAGTTGTAAATGATTTTGGGTAAGCATGGTCGGAATCGGATCCCACTTTGCAGAGAATTGAAACAACTTAAAGAAATCATTTGTTTCATTTAAACCGCGTTCGCGATATTGATTATCAATGTTGGAATACTCGTACTTGTAAGGATCCATCTCTAATCGGAAGTTTTGGAAGGCGAACGTTTTGGTAAAGTCTAACTTCCGTTGCGATTGCGGATCAGCAGGATCGCCATCATACATGTGTTCACAAATATCTAGCCCTTCCGCAGCTAAGGCGATGTCATACGTATCGGTTGCTGAGCACATGGCAAATAAAAATCCTCCACCTGCCGTAAAATCACGAATTTTCTTAACGACACCTAGCTTAAGCTGAGACACTTTCTGGAAACCATGTTTACGTGCCGATTCTTCAAACTCGCGTTGTTGTTTTTGATACCAAGGTTCATTTCGATAGCTAAGGTAGAATTTTCCATATTGGCCTGTAAAATCCTCATGATGCAAGTGCAACCAATCGTATTTGGGAAGATTTCCCAACATCACTTCATCGTCAAACACAACTTCATAAGGAATTTCGGCATAAGTGAGCACTAAAGTCACCGCATCATCCCAAGGTTGTTTCGATTTGGGAGAATATACAGCAATTTTAGGAGCCACTTCCAGTTTCATTACGTCCATATTGGCCTCAGGGCTGGCAATTTGTTGTTTAATCCCTACTGCTTCAGCATCGGAAATCACTTGATAGGAAACGCCACGTATGCGTAACTCTTCTTCAAAAACTGGAAAGTGTTTAAATAAAAAGCTGCCTCCTCTGTAGTTCAATAACCATTCAGCTTCAATATCTTGCTTCAATACCCAATACGTCACGCCATATGCTTTGAGGTGATTGGCTTGGGTTTCATCCATGTGGATTAGAATGTAGTTCGCCTTGCTGGTCAATGTGGCTAACAGTAGGCATACTGTGAGTATGATGGATTTTTTCATGAATTATCAGGTTAGTAAAGATGCGGAACTTGATCTAATTATTAAACGTCAATAGACAGATGCTTGTTCGCTGAACTTGAGTTTAGATTAGAGCATGTTTGCACAAGGTTTTTAGACCTTTTATTAGCAATTAGCACTTTGTCATTTCGACCAGCGGGAGAAATCTACGTACCCATTAAAATACGAAACCATGTGCCAAAATAAGCCAAATGAGTTTGTTTAGCCACTTGACACTTAGATGTCTCCTTACGTCGACATGACAGAAAAGTCCTTTTCTCGCAAAATAGCAAGTATTTTTTTACAAAATGAGAATTGCTGATCTTTTATAGAAACTATTTGAACATGCTCTTAATATTAAAGTTAGCCACTAATTTTAATATGTGCTATAAGGATGTGATAAATAAGGAATCTTTAACATGAATGGTTTACTACACAAGCAAAGTAAAAGAAGCTTTCAGTCCAACGCAGAAGTCTCGTGGAAGCTGATCTACACCAAAAATAGCCCGTGCATGCGTACCTTTATCGCCCAATACCTGAACAAATAAATCGGAGGCTCCATTAACCACTTTCGGTGATTCATCCCAACCTTGAGCGGCTTGATAATAGGCTTCAATTTCATTCAAACCTTCCACTCGATCAAAGCCGATTTTTGTTTCGATTTGGGCAATCACATTTAACGCGCACAGCTGCATCGCCTCATACCCTTCTGCTGTAGTTAATGCATCGCCTAACCGACCTTGGAAACGAAACGCTCCATTAAAGATGGGAAATTGGATGGCTACATAGGCAATGTGACCACGGACATTGACCGACACATAATTGCCGCCTGGTGTGGAAACTTCAGGCCATGCTAAGCCGATTTCATGCACTTTTTTAACGATGTCCATTAGTTTGGGTAGTTGGTAGTTCTTTGGTTTGCTTTACTTGTTGCTCCAATTCTTCTAAACAAACCCGACATAAACAATCTGAGTGAGCAGATTTTTGAAGCAATTCTTTCGCTTGAGGACTCAACACAATCCCATAGCATTGGCATTGCGTGATATCATTCGCATTACACTCAAAGATGCGGTGACAGTTTGCACATTTTTTTGTAATCAAATCAAGCATAGCCAAGGTTATAAACTAATGAGGACTAATCCAATTCATCTTTCACTAAACTGAGTGATGTACTTATCTTAAATCTTTCAAAAAACAAACGACACGATTCATTTCCTGAAAACCTGACTTTTTATGAAAGCTAATACTCGGCTGATTATCTAATTCAGCATCGGAGCCTATTTGGTTACAGCCCATCGATTTGCCCCACCCACATCCAAGTTCAATTAACTGTTGCCCTAAACCGTGCTTCCTGAACTGCTCATTCACATAAATGCCTTCCACAAAAGCTACAGGTGAAGAATTAGCGCCTTCAACATACTCTTTCCGAACAGATAACTGAATGAAAGCAATGTACATTTCATCTTCCTTTGCTAAGAAGCAGGTTTCATCAACAGTAGTTAAAATTCGTTGGCAATTTTCATACTCTTCTTTTAGAGAGCAATCGGGCCAAAGCGCTAACATTAACTTAGTAAGTGCATATAAATTGTGTGAGTTTATCTCTTCAAAAGTCATAGGAATAAATGATCGTTCTATTAGTTCTAAACGTATTTAGCTCAAATTGTTTATTAAATTCTCTGTAATTAACCTATTTTCATGCTACGATTTTACGACATATGTTTTCGCTACCCGATCGTGTAATGCTTGTTTTTTCTGATCAAAAATGATCATGAGGTAACCAATTCCTAGTGCGAGGCTTGAGAGAATTGTACTAAAATATCGAATAACAGCTTGCCTAAATGATAATCGCCTTCCATCTTCATAAATTACTCGCAATCCGAATATTGCTTTCCCTATAGTACCTTGTTTAACAGAGCTTTCTAATAAGGTTTTATAAAAAAAGTCAAAACTCCATATAATGGGATAGTACATCAGATGTGGATCATCGTCTAAATCTAACTGAAAAATTATAAAATGTAAAAAACATCCTAACAATATCGCAATTCCATAATCAATTAAAAAAGCACGGAATCGAATTCCAAAGCCTGCATAATGGTATGATCCATGGAATACATAAGTTGGTAACTTTGCGGCGTTTAATGTACCCTTTTTCTCTTTTTTAGGCTTAGAAGTAATCTTTTTCTCTTCTTTCGGTTCTTCCTCCAACTCACCATCCAAATAGAAATCTTGGAAACCTAAATCACTCATATGTTTATTTGTTGTGTGATGAAAAAAAGTGTTGTGTTAATAGTGTTTATACAAAGTTGTCGCTTTACTCCATAAGCTATTTATGGACTCACAAACTTGTAAGTCCATAAATTAACCTGATTATACGTGTGAATTAGGGTAAGTCTCTGATAAATGGCAGTTCCACCAAAAAGTTTATTTCAACCACTCATACAGGTCGTAATGTTCGCGTGTCATGCCCACTGCTTCATACGCTTTTTGCGCGTTTATATTCTCTTTTTCTACATATAATCGGATGCCCTTTAAATGCTCATCGGCTTCCACTTGTTGTTTAAAAAAGGCATAGAGTTGTTTAAATATTCCTTTACCTCTGTGTTCGGCTACTACATATAACGAATGTATCCATAGCACGTCTCCATTTCGCCAATCACTCCATTCGGTTAGCATTAGCAGACATGCAATCACGTTACCTTCATACTCCACCACCCAATAAGTACCTTTAGCTGGTTCATCAAACAAGCGTTGCACGCCTTTGGTTAAGGTAGCCTGATCTAAACCCAAATCTTCGGTTTCCTGAGCCATTCTTACTTGAAAATCAACAATTACATCACGTTCAGTAGCAACTGCTTTTCTAATCTTCATTTCTTCCATAGCTTATTCAATTTGATAATGTATACTTAAAATCGCGAACAAAAAGTTAAAGATTAAGGGAATACGGCAAATTTCAAATTTCTTTGTAAAAGAGTTTTTTGAACGCCTTAAGCTTCTGTAGTAGGAATAAAGTCCAATGCACTTAAAACAAGTACTACTTCAGCGCAATACCACATATTGATTGCATATAAACAAATCAGACTTCATCCAATTGATTGAACGATTACGCTTATGAGACGATTTTTTACAAGCCTTTTATTCATTTGTTTAGTAACTGTTGGTGCCACTGCTCAAAACCTCATTAGTTCTAGTGGTAATGTGTACCTATCCAATTGGGTTCCTGCCCAAAACAATAACAAGTTTGAGCCTACCATCGGAAATATGACTGTGAAATACAGCTTTGAACCAGACAGTTTGAAGTGTAAGGTGCAAATGAGCATGCAATGGTATTTGGGCAATGCGGTTCATTATAACAAAGAAATTTACAAATACCCCATTATCAATCAACCTGAAATTAATAATTACAGCATTATTGATTTAGAGATACAAGCTGATTTATATACAGGTAATCAATACATTGGTAAAATCTATTTCGACATGGGCACCACGCCCCAATCGGGTGGTTTATGGGGAAACAATCGGGAAGAAACCCGCACTTGGTCGAATTTATTAAATGGAGTGAGCAGTTATATTACCAAAAATGCATTTCAATCAAGCACATCACTTAAAAACCTAAAAATCAGAAAGGTAACGTTTGGTGGTGAGCATCAATTTAAACAAGCGGCATACCAAAAGTACGTCACTGAAGCACGTACGGAGGAAACAAATAGGCAGTGGGAAAATGCCTTATCGTATTACCGAATCGCCAAAAAAATGGTTCCCAACGACAGTTTTGTCACGAATAAGGTGCTAACATTAGAACAAAAACTCGCTAAGTATCAGCAGTTTATTAAGTTAGGTGACGCTTCTTACACAAAAAAAGAATACCTCAAAGCACTTACCGCTTACCAAAATGCCGAACAAGCGCTTGTGGGTCAAGATCATACCCAAGCGCGCTTAAAAGAAATTGAAAAAAGAATTGCAGATTACGATGCGGCCAAACAAGCAGCTTCCACTACGTTTCAAGAAGCCAAAGATGTGGGGGAATTAATCGAAGCAAAAAAACAGTTTGAACAAGCACTTACGTTTTTGCCCATCGACAAAAAGGCTGAAATTGATGTAGAACTCAAGAAGATTAATGAGCTTTTAGAATCTGAATATAAACATGCTATGGATGAAGCCAAGCTCGCCTTTAATCATCAAGAATATGCTTATGCTGCTGAGCAATACCGAAAAGCGTCTAGCGTGTTTCCCGATCGCCCAACGCCTAAACAACGATTAGCCGCTTGCGTAAAGCCATTACAAGATAAAATTACGGCTACCTACAAACAGCGATTAGCAGAAACCAAAAATGTTCAAACTGAAAAACTCCAACTGGTGGCCCAAGCATTCAATGCTCAAAATGAGCAGTGCTATTTAAAATCTTACGAGAAGTATCAATGTTTAGAGCGCTATTATACGACCGTTTCGAAAACCATTGACCGCGAGGTAAAGCAAGCTGTATATGCCAATACCGCTTTTCAGAAAACGAGGATAACTTGCGATACAACTGCTTGTCCCATCAATCAGCAATGGGAAACAACCAATCAGACTTCAGATGCCTACTTGATGGCTGCCAAACGCAAGCACGACTATTTAAGCCGCTACAAAGCCGATGTATTTAAAAAGTATCGCGATCAATACCTTGAACAATCGCTTGCGGTGAATCCTGAGAATGTAGATGCCTTCCTATTCAAGGCTAAAATTGCAGAAAGTGTGACTGATCAGCTGTTGTGGTATCACAAAGTATTAGCCTTTCAACCAAATAACCTCGAAGCACAGAATGCTTTGCAGCGCTTGGAAGGACAGTTTATGGGAGAATTATTCACCTTCATTGATAACAATCGAATTGATGAATTACAAAAAGCGTTGGATTTGGGCTTATTGAAAAAATCGGGAAATTATCGCGGACAAAATGTAGTGGAATATGTCATTTCTAAAGACAATGCGCCTATGCTTGCTTTGTTGTTAGAGAAACCTGCTCAATTAGCTGCTACGATTTCCACAGATGTCAATGAACTCTTGTGTTACGCAGTAGCTAAAAAGGCAACAAATTGTGTAGATGAATTATTGTTCAATCGAAATGCAAACCCCAATCACCGCAAGCAAGGCAAAGAGCATCTATTGATTCAAGCCGTTTCTAATCGATATAGTACGATTGCTGTGCAATTACTCAAGGCGAAAGCAAACCCATACATTACCAATACTGCTGGCAAAACTTCCCTGATGCTTGCACTCGAAGCTGGCGATGAAAAAATTGTTACAGATTTACTCAATTATTATGACATCGCCCAAGTAAAAAATCAAGAGGTCTTTACTGCACTACGGGTTGGCAACTCAAAAATTGTCAATCATCTTCTTGACAAAGGGGTTGATGTTAACTTAAAAAACACACGTGGTCAAGCGTTAATTCATTTGGCAATTTTAGGTCAGCATGAAGCATTAAGTGAGGTAATTATTAGCCATGGCGCTGACTTAGAAATGCGTGATCGTGACGGAAACACGGCCTTATTACTTGCCACAAAACAAGCAAAAGGCAATATTGCTCAACGCTTGATTGCAAAAAATGCGCGCATCAATTTAAAAAATAATGCGGGAGAAACCCCACTGTATCTTTCCATCAAAAATAATCTACTCGCTACTACAGCAGTTTTATTAAAACGTCAAGCCAGTTACGAGGCCGTTTTTGAAGTGAGTAAAATTCGAAATGAAGGTTCAGTAGGAGACCGAATGGCACAGGCTTTGGCTGTTTTGGGCATTCGAGAAAAACAAGACCAATTCATTACTGCGGCACTTCAAGCTCGATCAGATGTGGGGTATTTACCCAAAAGTGCCTATCCGAATGTGCTCCGCGAAGCAGCTCGAACCAACCAAGCTGCTACATTTATGCGATTTGTCGAAAAAGACCCTTCTCGCGTGTTACAACCTGAAGGCTTATCGGCATTGCACATTGCCATCGCAGAAAAAAACGTGGAAATCACAAAGCGCTTGCTCGATAAATTACTCAATCTGAGAAGTAAAACCGCCATGGGCGTAAATCCTTTTCATTATGCAGCTCAAACGGGCTTTGTAAATGGACTAGACGTGCTTACCAAGCGTTTTGATATCAATATGCAAGATGAAAAAGGCAATACCGCACTTCACCACGCAGTGATGGGAAATCAGGCCGATATGATTCGAGCATTGCTCAATAGAGGGGCTAATCCTAAAATCAAGAATAACCGCAAGTGGAAACCGAAGAAGCTTGCCAAAAAGACCAAGAAAAAGCACTTGAAGAGATTATTTTAGTGCATTTCGCCTTTACCATTCATGTATACGCAACTTATTTCAGGCAATTACGTATAATCAAGTAAATCACAAATTTAATACATACTAAAAATCATATGAGAAAATTTAGTAAAACAATAAAGTAATTATCATATTTTAGACCTAAATGATCATCTATATTGATGTGATTTTAGGTCTTTTTTATTGATCCTCATATGGTAATTTCAATGCGATTATTTTCAGGATCAAGAATCACACTTTCGTAATAGCCATCACCCGTCCAACGGGTTTCCCCAATAACTTCATACCCCGCTATTCTTAGTTTTTCGGTGCATTCATCCACTTGTTCTTGGCTTCCTACAGCTATGGCAAAATGCGCTAATCCCATCTTCTCCTTTTCCCAATCCGTCATCCGTTGAGCGATTTCAGGCTTAAACATTAGTTCTAGTCTAGCTCCCGATTCAAAAGACAAAAAATACGACTGAAACTGTTTCTTGGGGTTGACATACTTTTCTCCTGCCTTAACGTCAAAATATTTTTCATAAAATTGACGCATCAACTCTAAATCTTTTACCCAAATGGCGAGATGTTCTATATTCATGGCTTGATATAATTATTTTGATAAAGAACTTGTCTAATATTAGTTTTTTCGAGTTAAAAAGATTTAAGAAGCTCTCAATTCAGGCGCTTTTTTGCAGTAATAGCAGCGCTCTTTCAATAAAAAGCAACGCAAAGTGAGGGTTTCTTAAACCTTTTATAACCGAAATAAACTAATATTAGACAAGTTCAAATTCAACTGAAATTTGTAGGTGAATCAATATTAAACAAACCCTAATTCAAAATCTAATCCTATGACCTTTTATCCACCAGAAATCACAGAAGTTGATGGCCCTGTCATATTCTTAGCAGGTCCTATTCAAGGAGCTCCTAACTGGCAAGAACAGGCGATTAACTACTTTAAACAAACGGCTCCAGCACTTCATATCGCCTCTCCTCGAAAAGAATACATCACTGGCACCTTTGTTTACGCAAAACAAGTAGATTGGGAAACTTATTTTTTAAATCGAGCATCCGCAAATGGGGTGGTGCTCTTCTATTTGGCGAATGAAGTAGAACATGTCGCTGGGCGCGCTTATGCACAAACCACCCGTTTTGAGTTAGGGGAATGGAAAACCAAACACCAATGGCTAGGAACTTCATTAGTAGTTGGTATTGAAGAAGGTTTTAGCAATACACGCTACATTAAGCGAAGGCTCAGCCAAGATTGCCCGCAGGTGCCCATTTGTAGTTCATTAGTGGAAACTTGTAAAGCAGCTCTTCAGCTCATTCGAGAAAAATAACTCTCCAAAAATTAAAAATCCCCATTTCCAAAGCTTTGAGAAATGGGGATAAAATATTGATAGCGATCATCATCCTTTTGGTAAGGAATGCATTCGCAAATGCAATTTTCTAAACCAAGGGAAAAAGAATAAGCCATAAACTACCAAACCTGAAAGTACTAAAGTAGTAACCAGCTCATCGCTTTTAGGATAGAGATCGATCAAGTTCCATGAATCTCCAGTAATCGCTAACCACAATACTAAAAATGGAGTGGTTAAATTCACCATAGCCAACATAATGGTTTTAAAGCGCGAATAGGTACCTATGATGCTAATTCCAGCCGTATGATAAAGTGCAAAAGCGTATAATCCTAACGCAAAGAGTGTGATGAATTCATCTCCATTAATCTCCAATACATTTCTGAATTCCGAAACTGTGATCGTAAGTAAAACCGTAGTAATGCCAATCCCTACCAAGGATACTACGGAAATAATCAAATCTTTCATCGATACCGCTTTGATCAGCTGAATAAGGATGGAGAAGAAACAAATAAAAGCGAATACTGCCCCCCAGAAGGTATATTGGTCACTTGATGGTACTAGTGGGTATTGGTGTGCTTCGATGTCCCAAAGTTGGCGAGCTACTTTATACTTTACTTTATCAATATTGACTTGAACACGCTGTTTCCCTTTCACAAATTTACTGAGCACTTCTTCTGGCTGCACCGTAATTTCTCCCCCATACTTTTGAGCTGTGGCAATGAACTTTTCGATTTTTGTCAATGCCGCTTCGTGATTCAAATTTTTCACAAAATGCTTATGCAGTTGTTCTGCTGACATGTAAGACATCGGGCTTTCCATACGTCCAAAACGCGTAAAAATTTGTCCCTTATCACAGTAATCGTCTTGATATTCATTGTTGTAAGCACAATTAAAGTATGCATGAATATTATCTGTTTCATAGCGATACTTCGAGGAAATAGGGAAAAATGGATTTCCCTCATTCAGTATTTTCCGATCAGCTTCTAACTCTTCAAATGATGCCAAGTTGCCAATTCGATTATGAATCATAAAAGGCATAATTAGAGATGGACCAATAAAAAGCATTGCTGAAACCACGTAAATCAACAATCGTTTTTGCCCCATGAATTTATTTAACCCTCCAAAGTTATTCTCAATGGTATGTAGGTATTGTTTGTAAATCCAAAATGCCAATAAGATAAACGAAGGAATAGCCGAGAGCATGACAAAAAACTCTGGATCAGGGATGTCTCTTGCCGTACTTATGGGATAGCAAGCGCCAATGAAAAAGGCGGTAAAAACACCTATGATTCCATAAAATACGACAAAGTGAAACTTGGTTTCCCAAATTAATCGGTTGTTCAACAGTAAATGCTTATCAAGCTTTTTTAGAAAGTCAGGGATGAGGCGGTTTAAAAAGTTCATAACACTAAATCTTGAAAGTTAAGTGGTGATATATGTTAGAAGCTAAGCCAACGGACTTACTGCGGCAAGACAATAAGTCAATAATTGCTTATGCTTTAGGTAACGATTTTAATCGTAAAAATTTCTCTCTAAGCCAAGGTAACGTGACTACCGCATGCAATAGCACACCTGCCAGAATTACATTCCAAACGGAATCTGCATCTCTAAAGAAGTTATAATGACCGATCATATCTAAAGAAACGGTACTCCATAACAATAAGAACGGACCTACGAGGTTTAAGGCAACTAAGCAAATGGTTAAGAAACGAGAATATGATTTGGCGTAATTAATTGAAGTAACGCGACTAATAGTAAATAAAATGATGCCCGTACTCAACAACACAAAAAACGTTGTGTCCTCAAGCACAGTATAGCCGACTAACTCTGTCCATAATTTTATGGTGGCTATCGTGCCAATTCCTACGCCCGCTAGAGAGACGATTGAAATGATGAAATCCTTCATGCTCACACTTTTGAGTGTGTACATTACCAGTGAAAACATAAAGGCTAAAATTAGACTTACTTTCGTAACTCCTCGCATGGTAAAGTTATCCACGCCAGCTTGCGCCTTTGCAATTGATTTGATTTGGTTTTTCACAAAATACTTTTGATACCCTAGTTGGGAAACAACTTGTTCATCTTTGTAAAAGCCTTGATAAACTTCAATCGGACTTGTATGAATAACCCCTCCATATTTTTCAAACACCTGCTTATAAGCCGAAATGTAATTGATTTTTTCCTCGCGATGTAGCCCTGTATCGTATTTAAAATAACTTTTTAAGTTGAAGATTAAATGACGATCATCCATGCCACCATAATATGAATAGATATCTCCATAAGTACTCCCAAAATATTCAAAGTCAAACCTGTCACAATATTGATCTGAACGCTGGTCTTTACAATCTAAATACTCTAGAATATTAACGGTAGACTCATACCAAATATCGTGATCACCTGAGTAGTAACCATTTACTAAATAGAAAGGATTGCCAATATTTAAAGTCAGAATGTCTTCGTCTAACTCTTTGCCATGTGTTAAATCAGCAATGCGCTGATTCACTAAAAATCCCAATTGTGTAGCAGGAAGAATAAAAATTAAGGTGGAAGTAAAATAAATTAACATTCGCCACTGTCCTAAGCCTGCAAACAACTGCCCATAGTTTGCCTCAATTGCATATTGAATTTGATGATAGGCCCAATAACAGAATAAGATAAATACAGGAATGGCCCCTACAATGCCTACCGTAAGTGGGTCAGGCAAGGCTGAAGTTAATGAGATGGGATAAACTAATCCTAATAGGGTATATGCAATAAATGCCGTAAGTCCATAGAAGAGTACAAAATGAAATTTGGTTTCCCAAATTAGCCGATGATTCAATAAGAGATAGTGGTCTAGTTTTTTTAGAAATGGTGGTACAATTTTGTTGAGGAAATGCATGGCCGTTTGTATTTAAAGTAAATCTCTTTTCGATTAGATGTTAGTTGTGGAATGATTCCATAAATAATCTACAATATACTAAAAAAATTGCTCGCATACTGTTAATTCCGTGTGAAATAAGTACTAAAAATTCCAAATTTTTAGAAAGTTGGTTTGCGCCATTTCCCTTACGTAATGGATGTTTTTTCCATCTCCATACTTCTGATATGGAGTATAAAAATAATTTTGCTAATTTTATAAACTTTTTATTGCTAAAATATTTGGCAATTTAAAATCCATCCCGTTATCTTTGTATAAGAAGATGACATCACCCGACAAGATTTAACAATTTTCCCGACCTTTACAGCATAAACCACAACTGATGTAAGCTTTCATTAAAATTGACTTACATGATGAATTAACCAACTGCCTTTCATTGAATGATTATTGTTTAGTCAATAAGCAACACAGCGTTTTCATAAAAGGCACAATGAATTTTAGAAGACATTCACTCAAAAAACACTAAAAATGAGGGTTAAAAAATTCACATTTTCCTTTCAGCAAGGAAAAGGAGTGCGGACGTTTGTTCCCAATCAAAATTTCTGGATATTGTTGCTACTGATTTTTGGGGCAATTGGTTGGTTTCTGAATGATGCGTTTCAAACCCATCAAAAGATTGCCCAAGAATTTGATTACTTGCAAACAGAAATTCAAAAGTTTAATGAAGGCATTGCTGATGTACATCCCGTCATTGATCAACCCATTGCCACAACCCCAAATACGCAAGAAGCCGTTGAGTTTGCTCCAAAAATATGGATGGCATTGCTCGGCATGTTGTCCTTATTCATTCGAAAACTTATCAACTTCTCTCTCAAATTAAATAATATTCTTTTGTTGGGACAGGCAAAAGCAGAGCAATTTACCCTAAAACCCATTAAAGTAAGATTAGGAAATAGAACACTCTCTTATCATCCCAACAACCGAGTATGGTATGTATTAGCAGGAGCAGCTTTACTCATGGTTGGTTCATTCTACTACCTAAATCATCGCAATACACAGATGCAAGCGGAAATTGCAGAAATGAAAAGCAAAACCCTCAATCTCGAAGAACTATTTGATGCCAAACAGTACAAAGATGATGTGATGGGCTACTTTATTGATTATTTTCATGCCTACGATAAAAATCAAAAAAACATCCAAAAAGACTATCGAGAAGCATTTTTAATCCAAAAGCAACTCCTAGTTTCCAAATTTCTCATCCAAGAAAAAGTAGCCCGAGTAGATCAACTCAGCAATGCCAGTTTGTTACAAATGAATCATCAAATTGCAGGGTTATTTGAAGATTTGGTACTCAATAAATTGGCAAAAATAGAACCGCATGTCCATGGTTTTTTCACGGATACCACTAAAGTGGATAAACTAGAAACGGCCTTAATGGAACAAGCCAAATACCATGTGCCTGCCTCCATTACCTTAGCACAAGCAGCCTTGGAAACCGCCTGGGGCAGACGCATTGTAAACAACAATTATTTTGGGATAAAAGACAAAAGTAAGCAATCAGCTTACATGGAAACTACTGAATACTATACAGCCGCCGAAGCGAAACTGAACAAGCATAAAATATTGTCTAAAAAGAAGGTAAATAAAGGCGGAAAGGTGCTTTATAAGTGTAAGGTGAGAGATAGCTTCACAGAATACCCTACTCCTTGGGCTTCTTTTCGGGCACATAGTGTCTTCTTAGCGAATAATAATCGCTATTCGCCCTTATTCACCAAAGGCAAAGATTACCAAGCTTGGGCCGATAAAATTGGTTCTACAAAATACGGCGGTGTAGGCTATGCTACTTCTCCAATTTATGGCGAGTTATTGAAAAAAATCATTCAACGTTATCACCTCGATTTACTCGACTACTAAAGCATGAGTCATAGGTGATTACAGCTATTTTGGAAAGAGGCTTAAAGCATATTTGCCTCTTTCCAGTCTTCAATATCCTAATATTTAATAATCTCGAACTCTACTCTACGATTCTTATAGCGCTCCTTTGGATTTCGATTATCTACAATGGGTTTTGAACCACCGTAGCCTTCCCAACTAATTCGCGACTTTTTAATGGAATGATTGTGTACGAGGTAATTCCAAACCGCTCGGGCACGCTCTCTCGATAAACGCAACAATACATCTGGCTTTCCTAAACTATCGGTATGTCCTTTGATTTTAATTTCTAGCGTTGGGTTTTCATTCATCAAGTGGGCAACGCGTTCCAACTCTGGCATCGATTCTTTTAATAACTTAGCGGTAGCAACTTTGAAAAACACATTTTTCAAATTCACCGTCTCCCCGACCTTTATTGGAGCTAAGTACAGGTTTTTAGTCATCTCTTTGTACTTCCCAACTTTACTTAAATCAATATTTTCTCCAATAGAAACATAGCCTAAGGCTTCAGCCTGAAAGCCATAGTGTATGCCATAAGGTAAGGAAATTTGATAACGCCCAGTACGTGGGTCACTGCGTGCGATTCCTACCTCCTCTCCTGTTTTTAAGTCTTGGTATTGAATCGTAGCCTCCATGGGCTTCTTTGTTTTTTGCACAATTTTGAAAAAAAAGTCCCTTCTCAAGTTCTTTTGTTAGGACGACTGCATGACGTCTAACCTTAGTTTTCAAAGGCTTCACTGTTGTTCTGTGCCTTATTGGAAAATCTAGTAGCAAATAATGTTGCAGTAATACTTAGGTTTTTTGCAGTTGTTGCATTTTGTAACAGTTGTAGCCCAGC
>JBMYQA010000122.1:0-15917 GCA_049600855.1 Flammeovirgaceae bacterium
TTTACGGATTGAACAGAGAAAGATCAATCAAAAAAAATGAGGCAAAAAGTCATTTCCCAACCTCATATTGATGAAAACAACAGGCATCATTTAGTTTGTCCGATATAAAATCATGAACTTCTGGTAAAAATAGTAATGATATGGGTTATGATTAAACGATTTAGTCTTTAAGATCAACAGAACATAAAAAAACATTGAACACAGGTGTTGTTTAGCAAATTTTTACAATCGTTTTACATAAATGTCGCTTTGATAAATAAATATTTGAAGCCTATCGAATGCATATGAATAATGCAGGAGGTAAAAGTAAGCAGGAGGTGATTAATGAGCTGCTTTGTTGTTGTTTGGCGACTTACTTCAAACCAATTTTTTCAGAAAGTGTGAATGCAATCATCATACTAGTAAGGCTATGGATTTGAATTGTGGCGGATAACAACGTAATGCTGAAAATATATCCCATGGGAAATGAATATTGCCTAGTTTCCAATGGGTTTTGCCTAAGGCTTAACCAATCACATAAAAAAAGTTAAGCTAATCAGAAAATTATAGCTATTTCTGTGTAAGTCCCTAATTTTGAAAATTGTCATACACAAAAAAATGGAAGTCAACTGTTTATGGAGTGTATGCTTTTGAAAACGGAATACAAAGATCAACCTTTAGAAAACATGAAAAAAACCATTTTTATTAGTGGAGGAATCATAATTGCACTAGCAGCAATTTACTTTTTTTGGTTTCAAGACAATACGGAGAAGAGTGACATCTATGTGCCTGTAAAGAAAGAAAGCTTTAAAGTGACCGTGACCACTACAGGAGAGTTAGACGCAGAAAATAAAGTAAACATTACTGGGCCAAGTGGCATGCGGGCAGCGCAAATTTGGGATGTGCAAATTAGTCGCATCATTCCTGAAGGAAAAGTTGTACAGCAAGGTGAGTTTGTGGCCGAACTCGACAAATCGGCATTAGTGGATAAACTTCGAGCGCGACAAACCGAATTGACCAAGGCAGAAAGTCAATATACGCAAACTCAGCTAGATACTACCCTGACGTTACGAGAAGCACGAGATAATCTGATTAATTTGCAATTTGCAGCAGAACAGAAGAAGCTGGAATTGGAACAATCAGCTTATGAACCTCCTGCAACGATTAAACAAGCAGAAATTGCCAAGCAAAAGGCGGAGCGAGATTACAAGCAAGCAAAGGAGAGTTATTCCATTAAAGTAGATCAAGCAAAAGCGAAAATGCAGGAAGCTTTTGCGAATTTATCCAAGGAGCGCAGTACGGTAGATTTCATGAATAAACTGCTGCAAGAGTTCACCATCATTGCTCCAGAAAATGGCATGCTCATTTATGCCAAAGATTGGAGAGGTACGAAGAAGAAAGCAGGAACCACCATTTCGGCATGGAACCCCGTAGTAGCCACGCTACCTGACTTATCTTCCATGATCTCAAAAACGTATGTCAATGAGGTTGATATCCGTAAAATTAAAAAAGGACAAGCCGTAGAAATTGGATTAGACGCCTTTCCAGATAAAAAGCTTACAGGAAAAGTCATCTCGGTGGCAAATATGGGGGAACAGAAACCCAACTCTGATGCCAAAGTGTTTGAAGTCGTTATCTCTGTGAATGAATCCGATACCACGTTGCGCCCATCCATGACGACCAGTAATGTGATTGTCGCGGATGTGATTTCAGATGTGCTATCTGTGCCTTTAGAGGCTATCTACTCGCAAGGTGATTCTGTTACTTTTGTGTATAAGAAAGATGGGATGGATATCATGAAACAAGAAGTGCGTGTGGGGAAATCAAATGATGAATCTATTATTATTGAAGCAGGATTGGCAGAGGGAGATGTGGTAGCGTTAAGCGTAGGCACGGATGATGATAGTGAGGTTCGCATGTTGTCTAAGGAACAACCTGTTGCAAAGAAATAAGAATTACCACTGTAAAATGCTTTCATCATCATGCAAGAACGTACTTTAGAAACATTCTTTATCGCTTTAGATGCCATCTTAGCGAATAAAGTCCGATCGGTATTAACTGCTTTAGGAATTATTTTTGGCGTGGCGGCAGTAATTGCCATGCTTGCCATTGGCAAAGGAGCAGAACAACAGATTTTGGAGAATATGAAGATGGTTGGGGTAAACAACATTGTTGTAAAACCAATCATAGAACAAGTAGAAGAAGAGGTGGATGAAGATGCTGCTAATACCCAGAAAAATAAATTTTCTCCTGGTTTGACCTTACTTGATGTTGCCAATATCACCAAAACATTACCAACCATTGAGCGCATTAGTCCAGAAATTGAGTTAGAAACTTATATTGTAAAAAAAGGGATCAGGCGTTCGGCTAAACTCATTGGCGTGGAGCCTGCTTACTTTGAAATGTATAACCTGAAGTTGGCCGAAGGGAAGATGTTTAATCAAAATCAAAGTGAATATGGTAAACAGGTTTGCATAATTGGAAAAGGGATTGCTACGCGTTTTTTCACAGGAGAAAACCCTATTGGGAAGCAAATAAAATGTGGAGCGCATTGGCTGACCATCATTGGCGTGATTGAAGAAAGACAGGCTTATCAGAAAAGTATGGAAAAGTTGGGCATTCGGAATGTGAACATGGATGTGTACACGCCACTGAAAACGATGCTCATACGTTATGAAAATCGAGCGTTAGTTACTTCTGCGATGGTAAAACAGGCGGCACGAGAGAATAACCGCAGAAATGATAACCAGCCGAAGCCTTTAGAAAATTATCATCAATTGGATCGAGTCGTGGTGCAGGTAAAAGAAACGCCTTTCCTGAACCCAACTGCAGAGACAATCTCAAGAATGCTAGAAAGAAGGCATTATGAGCTGATTGATTATGAAATTGAAATTCCTGAATTGATGCTCAAACAAAAACAACAAACGCAGAAAACATTTAATGTAGTATTGTTTGCCATTGCTTTTATTTCCTTAATTGTTGGCGGAATCGGTATTATGAATATCATGCTGGCTTCTGTGCTGGAGCGGATTAAAGAAATTGGATTAAGATTAGCTTTAGGGGCAAAAAAGATGGACATTACGTTGCAGTTCTTGTTTGAGTCCGTGATTATTAGCCTAACAGGTGGCATTTTGGGAATTATCTTAGGAGTGGTGTTGGCTTTCTTTATTTCTGAAGTAGCTGAAATGCCTACTATCATTTCCATCTATTCCATCTTAATCTCTTTTGCTGTAGCGACTAGTGTCGGATTAATATTTGGCATTACGCCAGCTCAACGTGCTGCGAGTCAAGATCCGATTACATCATTACGCTATGAATAAATCGAAGCAATCACACTTGTATTCAGTGTACCCACTGATGATTACTTAAATACCTTAAGTCAAATTTATTATGTTCTACACAAAACATACCTTTATTTTTTTATTAACCTGTTTCGTAACTCAATGTGCTTTTGCTCAGACATATACCTTGGAACAGGTGATTGCGCTAGCAAAGGACAATTCGATTCGTGCAAAACAGGCAGAAAACCGAAAAGAAAACCGATTTTGGCAGTACAAAACCTTTCAATCCGACTATAAACCACAGCTTTCTTTAGGAGGTACCTTGCCTGGTTTTAACCGTTCATTTAGTCCTGTAACGCAGCCTGACGGAACGATTTTATTTCAACCCATTTCCATCAATAACTCCGATCTTAACTTATCACTGAGCCAATCTTTGGCTGCTACGGGAGGTGAAATTTTCATTAATTCCAGTTTAGCACGATTCGATGATTTTGATGGAGATACGAAATCGTATAATGCCACACCCATTCAGGTTGGGTTTAGGCAGCCGCTATTTGCTTTTAACAGTCTGAAGTGGCAAAAGAAAATCGAACCCATTCGTTTTGAGGAATCGCAGAAGCAGTACAAAGAAGAAATGGAACAAGTATCTGTAAGGGCCTCTGAACTGTTTTTTGATTTATTGCTTGCACAGATATCGCTGAATTTGGCAGAGTTGAATCAATCGAATAACGATACGATCTATCGCATTGCCAAAGGCCGCTATTCGCTGGGTAAAATTGCTGAGAATGACTTGCTTCAACTGGAATTAAACCTCATTCGATCGGAGCAAAATGTGATTCAGTCAAAGTTAGATTTGGAAACATCCACCTTAAACCTGCGAAATTTTATAGGTGTGGAAGGTACAGGAATCATTCAATTAATCGAGCCAAAAGTCGTTCCTGAGTTTTTGGTTGATCCTGAATTAGCCTTGGAACAGGCGAAGAAAAACCGACAACAGTATCAGGCTTTTCAAAGGCAGCGATTAGAAGCTGAACGGGAAGTAGCACGAGCGAAAGGCGAACGATTTAATGTGAATTTATTTGGTAGTTTTGGTTTGACCCAATCTTCTGCCGAATTGTCGGACTTGTATCAAAATCCGCAAGATCAGCAAAATGTGCAGATTCGATTTCAAGTGCCTGTAATGGATTGGGGCAGGCAAAAGGCAAGAATGAAAACAGCCTTAGCGAATCAAGATCTGGTAAACTCCACCATCAAGCAATCTGAGATTACCTTCGAACAAGAGATTTATGTGAAAGCAAAGCAACTTCCTATTCTTAAGGCACAGTTGTTGGCTTCGATTAAGGCAGATGAGGTGGGCCAACGTAGGTATAACATTGCTCAAAAGCGTTACCTCGTTTCGAAAATCTCCATTACCGATTTGAATATCGCATTACAAGAAAAAGATCAAGCGAAAATAAATTACTTACAAAGCATGTTGAACTTTTGGAGAGCGTATTATGAAATGCGGATGTTGACGATGTATGACTTTGTGAAAAATGCGGAAATTCAATATGAATGAATTCGAAATTACAAGTAGGAAGGCTGAAGGTACCGATATTGCGTTCCTGCTGCATTTAAGAAATGAAAGTATGGATACCCATCTCAAGCAGATGGGTATTCATTTGTCTGATCAAGAACACTTGGAGCGCGTGAAGCACGGGTTTGAAGGAGCAGAAATCATTCTGGTTAATCAAGAAAGAGCGGGCTTATTAAAGCGTAAAGTAGGAGGGAACCAGGTAGAACTATTGCAGTTTCAGTTGCTCCCGCGCTTTCAAGGCAAGGGTTTGGGAACGAAAGTGTTGACTGAATTTATTCAACAGGTAAAAAGTAAAGGCCAACACTTGACCTTAAAAGTATTGAAAAAGAATCCTGCCAAGCTCTTGTATGAACGTTTAGGCTTTGTCGTTTTTGATGAAGATCAACATGAGTTTTACATGGAGTTCAAAAATGATGTTCCCACAGCATAAAACCTTCGGTGATAGCTTTTAAATTAGTCAAGGTTACAACAGTTTGGCAATGACTTACTTGTTCTTCAACCCTTGATAATAGCCGAAAATAGTGGACTTTTCGGCCATCACTTTTCCCCCTTCTGGTGTATCTTGCCAAAACTGAAAGCTCACTTGCTCTTCATGATCTTCTCCTTTATGATCGGTGATAATCAAGGTATACTTTTCGGTTCGTTCTCCTTGTTTAAATCGTTCGTTTTGCTGATGACTCGCAGGTTCGGGCCAGTAGACGTTTTTACCCGTACTTTTAGCCACTAAAGGTTCAATTTCTTTCCAGCGCATGATGGAGTATTCATATTTGGTTTGATAAACGGGAACCAACTCATAAACAGGCTCTTGATAGGTTTCTTCACGGCTTTCATAAACGGGTCGCGTGCAATATACATCTTCAAAATAGCCATTTCCTTTATCCTTCGTGCCACACTTATAGCGTTCTTCCCCGACTTTCACGCGTTTTGTTCGCGTCTTTGTTTCATGACCAATGAGGCGTTTGTCATTATGATGTACTGCCCGATAAGACTTAATCAGTTGTGCTTCTGCTGGGAGCGACCAACCTTCTTCATTTACCCGTTTATATTCCTGCATCGCTACAGTTCGTTGCCATCGATGTTCTTTTACTTGAACTTCAATATCTGAACTGATAAAGGTGAGCGCAATAAATCCTACAACAAAAAGTGCAACCCATAAAACATACTTGCCCATGTTACGCTTTTGCTTGGGCGGAGCTATTCGACTTGAACGAATTTGTTGTTTAGGGGCTTGTGGGCGATCTTGTGGATTAAAGTAAGTGATTTTTTCTTCTAAATGTTTGTCGCCATCACCCGCAACATCTTTAGGGCTTCCACAAGATTGGCAACGCGTGGCCCAATGTTTATTATGACTTCCACAATGCGAACATACCCAATCGGCACCAGCATGGGCTTCTTCTATCTTTTTTTCATCCGTTACTTCTGCTGCATCATCTGGTAAGTAGAATTTTACATTTTCAGGACGTGGAGAACCACAATTGCCACATTTTGTTTCTGGCCCCAAAATGCCCTTCGTATCACATACTTCACAATCCCATCGGCCAACTCGAATTGCCATAGTTATTGATTTTTTTTAGTTTGAAGTTTGTCATTCAAAGGTAGAAATTTACGCAAATCTATTAGAAGTTCCATGATCTTTTAGAATTCTTCATTTTTCCTAAAAAAAGTCGAAATTCGGCATTTTAATTGCCAAATTGAAAAAGAATTTTAGCGATTAAACCACAAAAGCACTCCAAACTACTGTTCAGTTCAACAAAAGCCTATAAATTTACCTGACCAAATAAAACATCCAACATTTTATGAACCTCAGAGGAATAGGCATTTTTAGGAAGGAACTCAACAATGCTTTTAGCTCATTAGTCGCTTATATTGTAATTATTGTTTTTCTAATTATTACAGGTTTATTTGTGTGGGTTTTTCCACAAACCAGTATTATTGAATTTGGCTTTTCGAATATTGACCCCTTATTCAATATTGCTCCTTACGTTTATTTATTCTTGATTCCTGCCATTACCATGCGCGCTTTTGCCGAAGAAAAAAAGGCTGGAACCATGGAATTACTCCTAACGAAACCGCTTACCGACTGGCAAATCATTTTAGGAAAGTATTTTGCCAACTTTCTGTTGGTCATTTTTGCCTTGCTCCCAACATTAATCTATTACTATTCAGTTTACCGTTTAGGATCTCCAGAAGGGAACATCGATTCGGCTGCCGTTGTAGGTTCTTATATTGGCTTATTTTTACTCGGTGCGGTATTTACGGCTATTGGTATTTTTGCCTCATCCATTACTGATAATCAAATTGTCGCATTTATCCTTGCCGTTTTCTTCTGTTTCGTACTTTATGAAGGCTTTACCTCATTATCGGCCATCGATACTTGGGGAGAATTTAGTTATTTTATCAGTCAATTGGGAATTGATTATCATTACAATTCAGTGAGTAAAGGACTGTTAGATTCACGAAATTTCATCTATTTTCTGAGTGTGATTGTCATCATGCTTCAATGTACCAAATTGAAACTTGGAAGTCGAAAATGGTAAGCACACTTCATGATCACTATAAATCAACAATCAACAAGCCGTGCATTGAGCACCTAGATCAGCAACAAAATTATGAAAATCGCTAAGGTTAAGAAATGGGAGGATTTATTGGGTTTCTCAGCTGTTATTTTACTCATCATTCTGATTAATATCCATGCAGGAAACTGGTTTTTTAGACTGGATCTTACAGAAGAAAAACGGTATACCATTTCTGATGCCAGCAAGCAATGCTTAACAAATTTAGATGATGTGGTTTACATCGAGGTCTTTTTGGATGGCGAGTTAAATGCCAGCTTCAAAAGGTTGCAAAAATCGATACGCGAAACCTTAGAAGAGTTTCGTTTGTATGGAGGCGATCGTATTCAGTTTAAATTTACCAACCCCGATGATGCAGCCAGTCCAGCTGAGCGTAACCAAATTCATAAGCAACTGATGGAACGAGGCTTGCCAGCCACTACCTTAAATGAAACGGTTAATGGAGAGAAAAAACAAAAGCTCATCTTTCCTGGTGCCATGATTTCTTACCGCAACCGTGAGTTGCCCGTATTGTTGTTAAAAGGAAATAAGCTCAGCACACCGCAACAGCAAATCAATCAATCGGTAGAAGGAGTTGAATTTGAATTAGCCAATGCAATCCGCCAACTTTCCATCAAAAACAAGAAAAAGATTGCCTTTACCCAAGGACACGATGAGTTAAGTAAAAAAGACCTCATCGACATCACCACAACGCTTGAAGAAACTTATTTAGTTGATCATATCTATTTAGATGAAGTCAATTTAACGGAATATGATGCATTACTCATTGCCCATCCTAAGAAAGCCTTTTCTGAGACAGAGAAGTTTTTGCTGGATCAATTCATCATGCAAGGGGGCAATGCCTTGTTCTTGATCGATCCGATTCAAATGAATTTAGATAGCATTCCTATAGGAGGTACTTATGCCTTCGGCTATGATTTACAATTAGAAGATTTGTTATTCCGATATGGCATTCGTTTGAATAATAATTTAGTACAAGATCAGCAAGCAGGCTTAATTGAAGTGTATACGGGTAATTTTGGTGATCGCCCTCAGGTGCAACGCTTGCCATGGCCGTATTATGTATTTCTCAACAAGTTTAGCGAACATCCTATTGTGCGAAATATGGATGTCATTTACGGGAAGTTTATCAGTACACTCGATACGGTGAAAGCAGCAGGTATTCGTAAAACGCCATTGGTATTTACTTCAAAATATACCAAAACCAAAACCGCCCCCACGAAAGTAGACATTAATGAGTTAAAAGGAGAAATGCGCATTCGGGAGAGCTATAATCAATCGCATTTGCCCGTTAGTTATTTATTAGAAGGTAAGTTTACGTCACTTTATGCCAATCAAGCACCTCCAGCCGCATTAAAAGGTCGGACAGTCATTTCTTCGGGACAAAGTAAAGTATTGGTTTTTGCAGATGCGGATTTTATCAGAAATGAATTTGATCGAAAAACCAACAAACCGCTGCCCATTGACCTTGATAAATCAACGCAACAAACGTTATCCAATAAAGAATTTATCTTAAATACCTTGGCCTACATGACCGAAAAGGATGGAATTATTAATGCAAGAAATAAGCAAATTACCCTACGGTTAATGGATACCATTAAAGCCAAAGAAGAAAAGTCATTTTGGCAAGTCATGAACTTGGTCTTACCCATTCTCATTGTGATCGCATTTGCCTTTTTGTACAACTTCATGCGAAAGCAGAAGTATACAAAGTATTAGTGTTTATCACGAATGGTTTGTTATAGGAAACTTTTTAATGATTCAAGAGACGGAAAAAGAGGTGACATTTTTGCATCATAAACCATTCGTGATAAACACTATTGATACGGGAATTTTTTAATGCACTGGAAGCCGTTCCAGTGTTTTTTTTGTGTATAATGTGATTGTTTTGATCAATAAATAAGCATAAATTGTTTATTTATTGATCATTTACTTGCTGTATAAGCAGTAATTGTTTATTTTAGCCACATCGAACTTTACGCGTATTCACTAACATCAAACTTCTTTATTATGAATGCTTTAAAAAAATTAGGATCAGGACTAGCAATTTTGATAATTGGCATCTTATTGATGGGCTTATTTCTATCAGAAGATTTTTCCATGGAACGCAGTATTGTAATTAATGCACCTGCTGAAAAAGTATTTGCACAAGTAAATGATTTGAAAAACTGGCCGAACTGGTCGCCTTGGAATAAGATGGATCCCAATATGAAAATGAATTATTCAAGCAATACAATTGGAGCAAATGCTTGGTATAGCTGGGAAAGTAAAGAAGATAATGTGGGCAAAGGGAAATTATCTATTCTTGAAAGTCAGGCTAATACCTTGATGAAAACAAAAATAGAGTTTGAGGGATTTGATTCTCCAGGTTATGGGCATTGGAAATTGGAGCCTGAGGGGAGTGGTACTAAAGTGACTTGGGGATTTAGCGGCAAAGCAGATAATTATTTGGGAAGGTATATGGGTGTGATGATGCCTATGATGATGGGTTCTATTTTTGAACAAGGACTCAGAGACCTTAAAAAGATCAGTGAAGGGAAAGTTTAATTTTCACTAGGGTATATAAAAGTTATTAACTCCCCTTCATCACAAGCATGGCTCGCACCATGCTTGTTTTTATGCATACACTAGTGGCTGCATGAATTAGTGAACAAAACTAGTATACAATTGTGTTTGTTAAGGTAGTTAGCCTATTTTTGGAGGCAAAACATCGGCTATTTTGAATCATTAAATAAATTCAAGTACTATGACTACTGAGTTAGCAACATTAGGTGGAGGATGCTTTTGGTGTATTGAAGCTATTTTTCTGGATGTGATTGGGGTAAAATCTGTAAAATCGGGATATTCAGGAGGACATATCAAAAATCCAGCATATCGAGAAGTATGCGCAGGTGTGACTGGGCATGCAGAAGTAATCCAAATTGAATTTGATCCCAGTGTCATTGCTTATGATGAATTGCTAACCATATTTTGGCATGTTCATGATCCTACGACATTGAACCGACAAGGCAATGATGTAGGTACACAATATCGTTCAGCAATCTACTACCACAACGAGTCACAAAAGCTCATTGCCGAACAATCCATCTTAAAAACAGATAATAGACAACTCTGGCCCAACCCTATTGTTACGGAGCTTGCTCCGTTTGATGTATTCTACGAGGCAGAAGACTATCACCAAAACTATTACAATCTGAATGGCAGTCAGCCCTATTGTAGTTTTGTGATCGCTCCAAAGGTAAAAAAGTTTAGAGCTGAGTTTTCGGATAAACTGAAAAGTAATATCCAGTCAAGTTAACTTTTAGCGGTATCCGAGTGTACGGATTGGTACTTGGATACCCAAATCATTATTCTAATTCCCAATACATACACGCTCTTCCAAGGAAATTACAGGACTTTAAATTGTCTTTACCTTTACGAATTACGCTGTTAATAAAGCATAAAACATAAAAAAAGCCACAGTTAATATAACTGGGCTTTCCTAAGTGTCAAATTAATTTTTATAAAAACAAATAATACAGACCATTTCAAAAGCTTTTCACTTTTTCAAGGTTGTAATCTGCTAAGTTTATAATAAAACGTCATAATTCAAAATTTGGTTTATTTTTGAGATCACTTTCTCAACAATATGCTCATTCTTGAAATGATTCGTGTTAGTATAAACCCATAACTATGACAAACGACTCCTTGAGCAAAACAAAAATCCCTAAACCTTTAGATTTAGGGATAACAAAGATGAGTAAGTATACGATAGATAGCACTACGCTTGCGCTTCCAGTACTTTTAAGTTTTCTTCTAACACTTTTAACGAATTGATGGCATCTTCTAACTTCTTGCGTTCTGTAGCTACAACTTGTTCAGGAGCATTTGCTACAAATCGTTCGTTAGCCAACTTTTTCTCTGCGCCAATTTTCAAATTCGTCTTGCGCTTAATTTCAGATTGAATCTTCTCAATTTCCTTCTCTACATTAATCTGACCAGCAACGGGGACAAAGCATTCATGCGTTTGATGTACAAAACTAGCCGTTCCCTCAGGTTTCTCACTCACAAACTGGATATCAGAAACATTGGCTAACTTCTTAATGATTGCCTCAAACTCATGGAATAATGCCTGATTATCCGTATTGATCAACAACTCCAGCGCAGTATTGGGGCTAATTTGTTTCTCATTACGCACATTACGCACCTGACTAATTACTGTAAAAATCACTTCTGCCTTTGCTAAAATCTCTTTATCGTAATCAGTTTGCTTAGGATAATCAGCCACACAGATACTTTCACCATCCTCACGCTTTGTAATATACTGCCAAATTTCTTCCGTAATGAATGGCATAAATGGATGTATAAGTCGCATCAAATCATCCAAGAAACCAATAGTTGCTTCGTAAGTATCCTTGTCAATAGGTTTACCATATTCAGGCTTAATCATTTCCAAATACCACGAACAGAAATCATCCCATGCAAGAATATACATGGTGTTTAATGCATCTGATAAACGGAACTTAGAAAAATGATCTTCAATTTTTGCTAGTGCATCTTGGAATTTAGCTTTGAACCAACTGATTGCAATTTGATTTTTACTTCCATCTAAATTAGCATCAACTTCCCATCCTTTCACTAATCGGAAAGCATTCCACATTTTATTATTGAATCTACTGCCTTGCTCACAAAGCTTTTCATCAAATAACAAATCGTTCCCCGCTGGCGAAGAGAATAACATTCCTGTCCGAACACCGTCCGCACCGTATTGTTCAATGAGTTTCAACGCATCGGGAGAGTTTCCTAGCGATTTAGACATTTTCCTACGTTGTTTGTCACGTACAATACCGGTGAGGTAAACATCCTTAAAAGGCTTCTCGCCAAAGTATTCGTAACCGTAAATCACCATTCGGGCTACCCAGAAGAATAAGATTTCTGGGGCTGTTACCAATACGTTAGTAGGATAATAGTAGTTAATATCCTCATTATTAGGATTAGTTAATCCATCAAATACAGAGATTGGCCATAAACCTGACGAGAACCAAGTATCCAATACATCTTCATCTTGCTGAAGCTGATCAACTGTCAGTGAAGTATCGATTTCTTTCGCCAATTCCAAAGCTTCTTCCACCGTATGGGCTACCACAAACTCGCCATTGGGCAAGTACCATGCAGGAATGCGGTGTCCCCACCACAACTGACGAGAAATACACCAATCGCGTACATTCTCCATCCAGTGGCGATACGTATTCTTGAATTTCGCTGGATGAAATTGAATGTTGTCATTCATTACATTTTCCAATGCAGGCTTGGTCAATTCCTCCATTTTTACATACCACTGCATGGTAATGCGAGGCTCTACTACTGCATTGGTTCGCTCAGAATAGCCTACACTATGGGTCAACTCTTCCACTTTTACCAATTGTCCTAGCTCATCCAGCTTCTTCGCAACCAGTTTTCTGGCTTTCGCACGATCTTCTCCTACAAAGAACTCTGCCTTTTCATTCAATGTCCCATCAGGATTCAATAGATCAATTACAGGAAGATTATGTCTTTTACCGATTTCATAGTCATTTGGATCGTGAGCTGGGGTTACTTTTAAACAGCCAGTACCCAATTCCATATCCACATACTCATCGGCAATAATTGGGATTTCGCGATTTACCAAAGGCACAATCGCTTTTTTACCAATCAAGTGTTGGAAACGCTCATCGTTTGGATTCACACAAATGGCGGTATCTGCCATGATGGTTTCAGGACGAGTTGTGGCAATGGTCAGTGTATCTTCAGAATCAGCAATTTTATAAGCAACGTAATAGAAGTTTGCAGTAGACTCTTTGTGAATTACCTCATCATCTGCCAAGGCCGTTTTACCTTTCGGATCCCAGTTGCCCATGCGGTAATCGCGGTAGATATAGCCTTTTTTGTACAGGTCTACAAAGATTTTTGTAACCGCCTTATTCATTTCAGGTTCCATGGTAAATCGGGTACGATCCCAATCGCAGGAAGCACCTAATTTTTTCAGCTGTTCTAAAATGATTCCACCATATTTCTCTTTCCACTCCCAAGCGTGCTCCAAGAATTTCTCTCGGCCAACCTCTTGCTTAGTGACACCATGTTGCTCCTTTAACATATTGACGACTTTCGCTTCTGTAGCGATAGAAGCGTGATCAGTTCCGGGCACCCACAAGGCTTCATAACCCTGCATCCGTGCCTTACGGATTAACACATCCTGAATGGTATTATTCAGCATGTGCCCCATGTGGAGGATTCCCGTCACGTTTGGTGGCGGAATGACAATGGTATAAGGCTCCTTTTCAGGATTCGGCTTTGACGAGAAAAACTTCTGGTCAAGCCAATACTTATACCACTTGTCCTCTACAGTTGAGGGGTCATATGTTTTTGGTAATTCTGACATGGTAGAGTTTAATTTTGGTCTCTTTTTATCAAATAAAGTACTCTAAAAATATCATAAGGTTTCAACAACAAACACTTATTTGGTATCCTCAATTGAGGAATCAGCAAATTTAGAAAAAAAGTGTTTAGTGAAAACGCTTTAATAACAAAAAAAGGCTTCCAATCTTGGAAGCCTTTCCTGGGCGAATGAGGGGATTCGAACCCCCGGCCAACGGAACCACAAACCGCTACTCTAACCAACTGAGCTACATCCGCCATGTGAAGGGAGTGCAAAAGTAATAGTAGGAATTAAATTCACAAATAATTGTAGGAAAAAAATCAAGAAATTTTATCTCCACAATTCTGAAGGCTCAAAAGCGCAAAGTTCAAAGAAAAATGTTTGCTGAAGCAGTAATTTCCTTTAATTTTAGCTACCTAACCATATAAAACCATTTACAGCTTTTCCATGCGGCATAATTATAAGGTAATCGGAGTCATGTCAGGTACTTCCCTCGATGGGTTAGATATTGCATTCTGTGATTTTTCATTTGTGAATAAAAAATGGTTTTTCGAAATCATTACAGCGAAAACAATTCCCTATGATCGGGCGATGAAAAAAATGCTGCATAACCTAGATACCCGAACAGGCTTAGATTTAGCCATGTCAAACGTCAAGTTCGGCGAGTTTATTGGGGAACATGTAAAACAGTTTATCGAGGACAAACAAATTGAACCTGATTTTATTGCTAGTCATGGACATACGGTTTTTCACCAACCCATCGTTGGACTCACCTTACAAATTGGTAGTGGCGCAACTATTGCCAGCATCTGTAATTTACCTGTAATTAATGATTTCCGTGTGGCTGATGTGGCGCTTGGAGGACAAGGAGCTCCGCTTGTGCCTATAGGTGACCGTTACCTTTTTTCTGATTATCAGTACTGCTTGAATTTAGGAGGCATTGCAAATATTTCTTATGAGACTTCCAGAGGGCGAGTAGCCTTAGATATTGCGCCGTGTAATATGGTGCTGAATCACCTCGCCAATCAGCTCGATATGGATTATGATCATCATGGTGAAACTGCTTATCAGGGCAAACCTTATAAAGAGCTCATCGAATCATTAAATAATCTTGATTATTACCAAATGCCTCCGCCAAAATCATTGGGAAAAGAATGGGTAGACAAAAAGGTGTTGCCAATTATGGATGAATTCGATGCCAGGCTTAAACACAAACTCAGTACCTTCTGTCATCATGTAGGGATTCAAGTCAGAAAAGTGTTGAAAGCTTCCAAAGTGCTTGATGGACCTAAACACACCCGTAGCCAAATGCTGGTTACAGGAGGTGGCGCATTTAATAAATACTTAATTGAGCAAATTAATTATTACAATCCTACCCTGAATGTTACTATTCCAAGTGTAAACCTTATCCAATTTAAAGAAGCGCTCATTTTTGGTTTTCTTGGGGTGTTGCGATGGCGCAATGAGGTAAATTGTTTGCGAAGCGTTACAGGTGCTATACGTGATAATTGTGGTGGCGTTTTGCATGAACCTTGATGCATTTTAAGTAGTATTAATATTTATTAGCATCAATTTTGTCCTGAAAAAAAACCTCTTGAGTAAACTAAAAGTTATTTTTTATAAGTTCAGAACTTTTCATTCACAAAGCACCTCACCTTTTAGGCAACTTTTTGTAAATGTTTGATGTATAGGCTGTTGAGCGGATTAAAAAAATGCATTATTTAGATTCTCTCTAAATAACAAGCGAATAACTATAGTTATGGGTTGATTAAAGATTGGAATGTATCTTTGCCTCGAAGCTTGTTTGAGCCTATAATTTCATCAGTGATACTTTAATACTGATGAATATCATGAACTTTTTTGAGATCAATCAAATTATGTTCAGTTCAAAAGGTTTATTTATTGTACCCTCATTCAATTAATTTAAACTTAAGCAGCGCTTCACAGAAATGTAGACACTATGCAGCATCAATTTAAAGCCATATCTCTTTCGTATAAACAAACCCCACTAAACATCCGGGAACAGGTTTCAATCAATGAAAATGTTTATTTTTGATAAAAAATACCAATACCAAGTTGAAAGTTGAAAAATGCCTTACCAACAGGGGTGTCAG
>JBMYQA010000123.1:0-4295 GCA_049600855.1 Flammeovirgaceae bacterium
CCAAGTTTGAAGCGAATCAAGTCTTAGAGTTGTTAGAATCCGAACGGGCTACCTTATTTATGGCTGTGCCTACCATGTTAAAAATGATGGCTGAGGCTTCCCAGTTTCATCAGGTCAGCTTGGAATGTATGCGCTATTTTATTGTAGGAGGCGAAGCCATGCCTATTCCACTCATTGAGAAATGGGCCACGAAGGAAATTCCCATACGCCAAGGATTTGGCATGACGGAGGTTGGCCCCAACCTCACTTCACTAGATGAGGCTGATGCCATTCGAAAAAAGGGCTCCATTGGCATTCCCAATTTTTATGTGGAAACCAAATTGGTGAATGAAGTTGGAGAAGAAGTTGGTGTCAATGAAATTGGGGAGTTATTGGTTAAAGGGCCTATGGTGACACCAGGCTATTGGCAAAATGAGGAAGCGACAACAAAAGCTTTTCAAGATGGCTGGTTTCGCACAGGAGATTTGCTGCGAAGGGATGAAGAAGGCTATCTGTTCGTGATGGATCGACTCAAAAATATGTTTATATCTGGAGGTGAAAATGTGTATCCTGCCGAACTGGAACACTTTTTTCGCACCCATGAAGCCATTGTTGATGTTGCCATCATCGGCGTAGCACATCCCAAATGGGGAGAGGTTGGCGCGGCTTTTATTGTGACGAATGATCATGACCTCAATGAAGCTGTGCTCAAACAGTTTTGTGAAGGGAAACTCGCGCGATATAAAATCCCAAAGCATTATGTGTTTTTGCCTGAGCTGCCTAAAAATCCTACAGGCAAAATTGATAAACGGGCTTTACAGAAATTGACTGAATCCATTTTAATATAATGAGTTTTATAGATCGTGCTTTCATCCAGCAAACGAGGCAAATTGATTTGTCCAATGGCGTGCGCTTAAGCTATCTTGATCAAGGCATGTCGCATCAAAATTGCCTAGTGTTTATTCATGGACTTGGCAGTTTTAAGGGAGCGTGGTGGGAATTGATGCAGGAGTTACAGCACCAATTCCGATGTATTGCAATTGACCTGCCTGGTTTTGGTGATTCGTCTAAAGGTTTACCTGCTTACGAGCTTCCTTTTTTTGTGGAATGCGTCACTCAATTTGTAGCACAATTACAATTGACAGATGTGTACCTATGTGGACATTCTATGGGCGGACAAGTGAGCTTGGCAATGGCGTTAGAAAAACAAATCAACATCAAAGGCATTTGTTTGTTAGCCAGTGCAGGAATTGAAACGTTTACTTTAGCCGATCGCGAAAAGTTATTTCAGACATTTAATGTTGAAAATTACTTATCCTTGTCCGAAACGCAATTACGCCAGTTAATGGAATTGAATTTTTATCACGCGGATAACCACTTTGCCCAAGTGCTCGTGAAGGAACGATTAGCGCAAAGGGATGAAGAAAATTACCACCAACGGGTAGAAGCAATTATACAATCCGTAAAAAGCATGTTAAACCATCCTGTTTACCAAAAATTACCTGAGCTTCACCTTCCAACCTTAATTATTTATGGTGAAAACGATCAATTGATTCCCAATAAAAAGCTCCATCCATCGCTGAGCATATCAACAATCATGGCCTCAGCCTCACAGCAACTTCCGCAAGCAGCTTGTTACGTGTTGCCCCAATGCGGACATTTTCCTCAGGTAGATCAATTACAAAAAGTAAGTGAGTTAATCACGGAGTTTGCGAGGTAGATGTATTGGATTTATTAAAATAAAAAATCAGGTGAATGTGGTGCTCACCTGATTTATGAAAATGTCATTGAACGATCGTATACTCACTAACAAAAAAGCGAGTTGAAGAGTTACTTCGCCTTGTCCACTTCGATTCTCGTATCTCGATTGGCAATGATCCAAGCCGTGCAGAAGGTTAATTTGGTGACTTCAGCAGCTTGTTCAAAGTTAATTTTATCTACCGTATCTGTAGGTTTGTGATAATCTTCATGCGTACCATTAAAATAGAAAATCACGGGGATATTATGCTTAGCAAAATTATAGTGATCAGAACGGTAATAGTAACGGTTAGGATCATTGGCACTGTTGTATGTGTAATCTAGGGATAATTTAGGGAAATGGCGTTCTCCAATTTCTTCGTGCAAATTATGCAAATCAGAAGAAAGCATATCTGACCCAATGATGTAGATGTAGTTTGGATCATCTTTGTGCTGTTTATCTGAACGACCAATCATGTCGGTATTGAGGTTTACTACGGTATTCTCTAAGGGGAAAATGGGATTTTCGGAGTAGTATTGTGAACCAAGGAGTCCTTTTTCTTCGCCAGTAACGGTCATGAATAATATGCTTCTTCTGGGGCGATGGCCATTTGCGGCAGCTTGCGCAAAAGCCTCTGCCATTTCGAGTACAGCCACCGTGCCTGACCCATCGTCATTCGCACCATTGTGGATTTCCCCATTGATAACACCTACATGATCGTAGTGTGCCGTAAGTACCAACAACTCATCTTTTTTATCTGTACCTTCAATGTAACCCAATACATTTTCTGTTTGTACAGGCTCTTTTTTCAGGTCTACGGTAATGGAAGCTTTTCCAGTAAATTTACCCGCAGCACTTTTCCCTTTTTTCTTCATTTTAGCCATTGCCTTATTGAAGATAGCAGCTTCTGTATTGAGGATTTTGGCAGCATTACTTGGAGAAGTGAACAAGGTACCCGCACGTGCTTTGGTCTTCTTTTTATCAAATCCGATGGAAGGCTTAGAGAAAAAGCCTTTAAAAACCAAGTTCTTGTCTTGAAATTCCTTGTCAGTATCGTATACAAAAATAATTAAAGCCGCTCCTTTGCTTCTGGCTACACGTGCTTTTGCAGAGGTACTTGTGTATTTTGAAGGCACTTTAATCTTTTTTGAGGTAGGTGCATTTCGCATTACAACAACTATCTTACCTTCTACATCTAAGTTTTTGTAATCGGAATAGGTTTCTGTATCTATTCCATAACCCGCAAATACGACATCTAGCTCTTTATTGTCTACAGAAAATCGGCCATAGGGGAAGAAGTCTTCAAATAATTTGAGTTCAGTAGTGCCTGTTTTAATGGTACAGTCTTTCCAATACGTTTTTACCAACTCAAAAGGTTGAAAATAATTATTTGCTGCATTTGACTTTACTGGGCCAATTAAGCCATTTGCTTTAAAGTGTTTGTAGATGTAATCAGCCGCCATTTTTTGACCTTTTTCTCCTGTCTCTCGTCCTTCATATTCATCAGAAGCTAAGATTTCGAGGTGTTTTTTCAGGTCACTTGGTGTAATAGTTTCTGCATACTTTAGCATCGCCTCATCTTGTGCCCAAGCAGCGCATGCCCAAAGTATGATGGTAGTAAATAATAAAAATCGTTTCATGAAATTGAACTTTAATTTGTTGTATTTACAAAGATAGACAAGTCCAATTGGGGAAGATATGAGAAAGTGGTGAAACGGCTAATTTGGGCGTTAAGTGGCTTTTAGAGGCATACTTATCAGGATTAATCCCCCAATTGAACAAGGAAGATTTTCTTAATTTCATACGAGTGGTTTCCCATTTCCGCGAACTTATCCTAACTTGCGGAGTGTTGAATCTGTGAAGTTGATTGTTCTACCTAAGAAATTGATTGCATAGCAATATATTATGCCTAGAGGAAATAAATTTGGTGCATTTGGTGGCGTTTTTACACCTTCTGTGCTCACCATTTTGGGGGTAATCATGTACCTCCGTATGGGCTTTGTTGTAGGAAATGCCGGTATAATCGGAACCATTGCCATTATCCTAATCTCCCATGTGATCTCAGTGTCTACGGGCTTGAGTGTATCATCTGTAGCAACCGACCGAAAAGTAAAAGCTGGGGGACTTTACTACATGCTGTCCAGAAGTTTGGGTTTGCCCATTGGGGGTTCGATCGGAATTACGCTCTTTGTGGGTACCGCCTTAAGTATTTCCATTTACATCATTGGTTTTGCCGAAAGTTTTAACGATGCCATTGGGCTAAACAGCGTGGCAATGACCGATAGCGAAAAGATGTTTTGGATTCGGGTGACGGGCAGTATGACCTTATTTTTGATTACCACGATTGCCCTCATCAGTACTTCCTTAGCCATTAAAACGCAGTATTACATCATGGCTGCGATTGCCCTTTCCTTAGTTTCCATTGTGGGAGGAATTTTCTTTTTTCCCGTTCCTGAGTTTCAACTACAAGAAGTGCAGCTTGGCCGTATAGAAGACGCACGCAGCGCCTACCAGACCGTGCTGCTCGACCCGCTCGCGCAGGGCACCGTCGATCCGCAGCTCGTACAGTGGAAATCCC
>JBMYQA010000123.1:4305-15845 GCA_049600855.1 Flammeovirgaceae bacterium
GGCAGTCATTTTTGGTATTTTCTTCCCTGCCGTAACAGGTTTTACAGCAGGTGTAGCCATGTCGGGTGATTTAAAAGACCCTAAAAAAGCCATTCCTGTAGGTACCATTGCCGCCATTGCAGTAGGTTTGATTGTATACATTGGATTAGCCCTTTTATTGGGTTTAAAAATTGATCCTCAAGCACTTCGAGAAGAAGAAAATATTTTTACCAAGCTCACGATATTGGTAAATGCTGATTGGATGCCCGAAGGTTGGAATCGGCCTTTTTTACTGAATGCAGGTATTTGGGGGGCAACATTATCTTCAGCGCTTGGCGGGATTTTAGGTGGACCACGAATTTTGCAAGCCATGTCGTGGGACAAAATCACGCCTAAATTATTTGGAGTAGGCGTGGGCCCGTCTAATGAACCTCGAAATGCCCTCATTCTAACTTTTTTAATTGCGGAGTGTGGTGTGCTGATTGGCGACCTGAATACAATTGCCCCCGTAGTTTCCATGTTTTACCTCACAGCATATGGTTTCATTAACCTCACTTCGGCCTTAGAGAGTTGGACAGGATCAGACTTCAGGCCATCTTTTAAAATACCTCGTTTCATTAGTGTACTGGGCGCATTTGCCACCTTCTTTGTGATGTCGCAGATCAACTTGCCAGCCATGTTTGGCTCTTTCCTAGTGATTGGGGTGCTATTTTTCTTCCTCACGAAGAAACAAATCAACCTTGGCTTTACAGATATCTGGCAAGGCGTATGGGCAGAAGTGGTGCGTATTGGCTTATTTACGATTGATAAAAAATCACGGGCTCAAGATAAGAAGAATTGGCGACCTAATATTTTATTGTTTAGTGGCGATAAAGGGAGAAGGCCTTATTTGGTCGATTTTGGAAAAAGTGTCGTAGGCAGATTAGGCGTGGTATCGAGTTTCGAATTAATTGAATCTGAGGAACTTGATCAACCACTCACTCGTGCGGAACAAACGGTAGACACAGGCAGTGGTTTCACGGGGATGTTCTTCCGCAAATACCAATGCCGAAACATCTATGAAGGTATCAAAACGATTACGGAAACCTATGGTTTCTCTGGAATTGAGCCGAATACCGTATTGATGGGTTGGGCGCGGTATTCCAAATCACCACTCGAATTTGCGAAGCTCATCGGGCGTTTTAACAAGATGGATTACAACATCTTGGTGATGGATTACGATCAACGCGTTGGATTTGGGGAAAATGAAACCATTGACATTTGGTGGAATGGCATCAGTAAAAATGTACCTTTTGCCTTAACTATGGCACGTTTTCTGACGGCTGATGATGCTTGGATTAAAGCGAAAGTGCGTTTGTTTATCATGTTAGATAAAACGAAAGTAAATAGTACGGAGGTTTATCAAATCATGGAAGATGAATTGGAAGAATTGCGAATTTATGCCGATGTAAAAATCGTAGACAATCAGCATGGGGGAAAATCGTTGTACAATGCCATTGAGATTGAATCGAATCGCGCTGATTTGATTTTCGTGGAGCTGCCTTCTGTGAAAGAAGGCTTTGAAGGTGACTTTTTTGAGAAAACAGATCGACTTTGTAAAGAAATTGGTACGGTAGTTCTTTACCACAGTTCATCGCGATTTGAGCCCATTGATATTGGTTTAAGCCGTGGAGTAAGAACATTAGCCCCAAGTACGGCAGATGAGAATGAACCTGTTATACAAGAAGTTCGTGAGTTAGTTTTACCTAAAAAAGAAGTCTTGAGAATCCAACTCAACCGTTTATATGAAGAGATGGTTGGTGCAGTTCGTACGTATACCCAAGATTATATTCATCCGATTACTCATGAGCATAACTTGTTAGTAGAATCGATGAAAGAAATGCTTAAAATTTCTTTGGCAAAGATTCAAAAACTACAAGTCGAATCAGATACAGATAGTTTAGAGTGGGAAGAAATCCCTCAGCAAGGTTTTCAAGAGGCAGAGGAATTATTGATGAGTTTCTCTAATTCAAAGTTGAAAGCTCAAAGTAAAGCCTTATTTAAAGGGATTCAGGAATTGAATCGTAAAATGCGTAAGCTGGTTCGAAGCTTCCCAAGAACAATTCCTGTAACCTTCGATTTGGATGAACTTCAAGAAGAAGGACAAGATAATAAGTATAAAAAATTAAATCCTTGGCAGCGTTTCCGAGCGAAACGCCTTAAAAAATCGGTCACTTACAGTTATAAGTTCCGAGCCTTCGTCTTGAGATGGTTACGCCAATTTGGTTTAGAGACAGCGCGCGATTTTGCCCGAAACTTTAACAATGAAGCGGTTAGTTTTAATGAAGAGTTCCAACAATTAAGCAGAAGATTTGGATCAATCATGCAACAATTGGTGGACAAAAAATCGCAGCACACGGTAGAGCTAAATAATATTTTGGAAGAAGCGGAGCAAGTGTATGTATTGGCAGATAACTTGGTTGAGCGTGAGCAGGATCGTTTTGAGCGTTACATTCAGTTTTTACTGGATACCATTCATCGCAACTTACAAAATGCAATTACCGACATTGAAAACTTGAACTTTAAACCCAGTTCAACTAAAAAGTTCGGTTTTGTAGATAAGCTTCAAGTGGTTCGCGAAGAGATATTAGACGCTCCGCAAGTATGGGCAAACAATCAGATGCTATTTACCGATATGTTTTGGCTCGATCTGATGTTACAAGAGTTCCAAAGCAAGCTCAAATTGGTGGTACTTGACCTGAAAAAAGAATTTCGACAGTCGTTACAGAGTACCATACTGCTCGAATTAAAGAAAATGATTGTGAGCTTTTCGAACTACCTCGAAGAAGGGCAAGATGAGGAAATCTTACCTAAGAATGGGGTGGCTTATGGCACGCAACACTTCCATTACCGACAAGCCATGTTAGATTTTCTTGGAGATTTAGAATGGCTCATGGGCGATATGCCAACAGAGATTGAAGTACTCAGCGAACATGCAATCCAACACCCGCGCACAGGCGAAGTGTCCGAGTTAGAAACCATCAATATTTCACCCAATGTCATAATCAATTACACCGTACAAAATTACTTTACCGAACAAGTAATTACAGAAATGGGCGAATTAGACACCAAGGTGGTTGAGGCAAATGGGGTAATGCGAGACATCGAACGCGTATTAGCGGTCAGCTTAAAAAATACCACGGCTGACTCTAAAGAAGAAGAGCTTACCCCGCTCATTAAGAGTGAACTGGAACGACTGGAAGGCGTTTACGAAGACTTGCTAAACCAACAAGATGCCATTGTGAAACTCATCGACAAACACATTTCGGATGTTACAGAGCGGTTAACGACTTATGGTTTAGTGAAAGAGGCTGTAAATATTGATTCCTTTTTGTTGACTAAAACGCGGCAACGTGTATTTAGTATTTTTACAAAGTTTTGGGAAAACACGAAAACCTCCTTTTATACCACACTTACGGATTTGCGCTATCGCAAAACAGCAAGTATTGTACAAACGAAGAAAGTAACCAGTGCCGAATGGCAAGATCACCTCAACGATGAAGTGTTGAACTTGGTGGAGGCTGTTTCGCCAAAGAAAGAGGTGTTAGAAGTGTTGCCATTCTACTATAAGCAGCTATTTGTGAAAGAACAAAGCTCAAGTTTGGAGTTATGGCACAATAGAGACGAAGAAATTCAAATTGCAGCGCAAGCCATTAATCGCCACAAACAAGGGTATTCAGGGGCTATACTCATTACAGGTGAGCCTGATTCGGGTAAAAGTTTCTTGTCAGAAAAAATTGCCCACCAATTTTTTGATGAGCAACAGGTATATGTGATTTATCCGCCAGAAGATCAGATTCCAGACTTAAAAACGTTCCGAATGGTGATGAATCGGGCATTTGGGGTGAAAGCCAATTACCGCTTGGATACGCTGTTTAACAAAATGGAAGAAGGGACGGTAATCATTTTCCATGATTTAGAACTTTGGTGGGAGCGTACCGACAAAGGGAGTGAAGTGATCGAGCGCTTAACCACATTAATAGATCAATACAGTAATAAATGCATTTTCCTACTGAATATGAATCAGTACACCATGCATTTTTTCAAAAACTTGGGTTTATTAGATGGTAGCTATTTGCAAGTGATTGATTGCAAGCCTTTTAGTGCGCAAGACTTGAAAGATATCATCTTGCTCAGGCATCAAGCCAGCCACTTAAAGTTCCGCCTAGAAGATGTCTTGGAAAACGAGCTTTCAGATTGGCGACTTGCAGGTTTATTTACCAAATACTTCAAATACTCTGGAGGAAATATTGGTGTGGCGTTACACGCTTGGCTTAGTCATATTGCAGGCGCAAATAAAAATGAGTTGGAGATCAGCTATCCTAAAAAGCCCAACTTAGAGGTGTTAGATGAATTACCGCTGGAATGGGTAATTATTCTATTCCAATTCATTCTACATAAAAAGATGAATCCGGCAAAACTGATTCGAGTGATGGGAGGAAGTAAAAGTAGCATCGAACACACCATACAAACCCTGTTGCGGACGGGGTTAATCATTGAACAAAATGGCGTGTTGGAAATTAACCGTTACTTGTCTCCTCATTTACTGAGCACTTTCGAGAAACGAGAGTTAGTTTAAGTAAAAGATCAATGAATAGGTTAAACGAATAACCCCTCACCAAATTCCCCATTCATATATCGTTGAGCCATATGGACATAATGTGTAGCGCCCGATTTGATGCGTTCTTGTAACGCTTCTGGAATGGTTTTGATGACTTTGGCTGGCATGCCCATCACCAAAGAAAAGTCAGGGATTTCCATATGTTGAGTCACTAAAGCATGAGCACCAATTACACAAAAGCTCCCAACCTTGGCTCCATTCATTACCGTAGCTCGCATGCCAATAAGCGTGTTATCGGCTATGGTTGCACCATGAATGATGGCAGAATGGCCTACAATCACTTCCTTTCCGATGTGGCAAGGTACGCCCGCATCAATATGAATGACCGCATTATCTTGAATATTGGTTCGATCTCCAATGGTAATTTGATCCGAATCGCCTCTAATCACTGCTCCAAACCAAACAGAACAGTCATCGCCGAGTGTAACATCACCCACTACTGTGGCTGTATTGGCTATAAATACATTTTTCCCTTTTTTCATGTTCGATATACTGATGAATGCTAAAGATAAGGCTTTGCCCAATAAATCACTTCAACTGAGCCGTTTTTCCAAGTATGCATAAAATAGGCATTATGAATTTGATTTGGAACAATTAGTTTTGCACACAAATTGAACGAACAAGGGCATGACAGTAGCACAGCGTATCCAAGCATTTGAAAAACTTTATTCAGCATTAAAAGCATTAGACCAAGAAACCCGTGAATTTTGGTCGCGAAAAGCGGTAGCGCACAATGGCTGGTTTCAAGGCAATAGCGTAGCGTTAGCAATTGATGGGCTGATTCGTTACCTAGAACCGACCTCTTTTCGAGCTTGGGCAGCGAGTTATGCTTTGCCAACGGACCTAGAACCGAAAAAGGTGGGGGTGATTATGGCGGGGAATATCCCCATGGTTGGCATTCATGATTTTATAACGGTATTGCTGAGCGGACACGAGTTACATGCCAAACTCAGCTCACAAGATCCTTTTTTGATTAAGGAAATTGCCAACATGCTGATCGAAATTGAACCAGCATTTGAGCAAAAAATCCATTTTGTGGAGCGTATGAATGATGTCCATGCGCTCATTGCCACAGGTTCTGACAATAGCGCTCGCTACTTCGAATATTATTTTAAAGATAAACCTAAGATTATCCGTAAAAACCGTACTTCGGTGGCGGTATTAACAGGACAAGAGTCGGAAGCAGGCTTGCAAAAATTAGCCGAAGATATCTTAGCCTATTATGGTTTAGGTTGTCGAAATGTTTCCAAAATATTCATTCCTAAAGATTATGAGCTTACCCAATTAATGGCAGCATCAGAGGCTTTAACGCAAGAAAACCTTCAAAATCATAAGTATTCCAATAATTACGATTACCACAAATCCATTTATTTGGTGAATCAAATTGCACATTTGGACAATGGTGGTTTATTGGCTACGGAAATGGAAGAATTGGTTTCTCCAATTGCTGTTTTGTATTATGAGTATTATGAAGATGAAGCTGCGTTAAAGGGAAGGTTAGCTGACTTAACGGATAAGATTCAATGTATTGTCTCAGATGGAGGACATTTCCCCAATAGCCTCACGTTTGGTCAAGCGCAAGAGCCCAAAATTAACGATTATGCAGATGGGGTGGATACCCTAAAATTTTTATTAGAAATCTAGGATTTCAGCTGATAGCGTTAACTGCTTCCTTAAAAAATGTAAAATAACCGAGTGAGCAAGCCCAACAAGTTTCCCCGGATAGGCTGAACAATCGAAATTTTTGCTATTTTCGCACCGTTTATTGCCTCAAATTTGAAGGCATGTTTGGAGATTTCTGATTAGCAATCTCCTCTATCGTGAACCATCACATCACTCATGAAAAACTTTAATCGAATTAATAACATCACGGGTTGGGCTGTATTTGCTATTGCAACACTCGTGTACCTCATTACTGTTGAGGAAACTGCCAGCTTTTGGGATTGTGGCGAATTTATTGCCGTATCATACCGATTAATGGTACCCCATCCTCCTGGAGCGCCATTCTACTTACTCATGGGACGATTATTCTCCATGTTTGCTCCCGGACCAGAATCAGTTGGTTATTTCATCAACCTACTTTCTGTACTCTCAAGTTCATTTACCATTTTATTCTTGTTTTGGTCCATTGTATTGTTTGGTCGCAAAACAATTAAAAAGAGTGAGCGAAATGAAGATGGTTCATTTACGACAGGTCAAACTATAGCCCTGATGGGTGCCGGAGTAGTTGGTGCGTTAGCTTATACCTTTTCTGATTCTTTCTGGTTTTCTGCGGTTGAAGCAGAAGTATATGCGTTTTCTTCATTTTTTACGGCATTTGTGATTTGGGCAATGCTCAAATGGGACTTGATTGAGGATGAACAGCGGGCAAATCGATGGTTATTGCTCATTGCTTATATGATGGGACTTTCCATTGGGGTACACCTACTCAACTTGACGACCATTCCTGCATTGGCTTTATTATATTACTTTAAGAAAAGACCAAAAGCTGAGCTTTCTGGGGCAATTATATCGCTCGTGATTGGCGTAGTGATTGTGGGCGTAGTGATGGTCGGAATTATTCCAGGATTGCCTTCAATGGCTGGTAAATTTGAGGTGTTTTTTGTGAATAGCTTGGGTTTACCGTTTAATTCAGGCATGATTTTCTTTGTAGGGATTGTATTAGCTGCTTTAGTTTATGGCATCCATTATTCTTACGTGAATCGCAAAGAACATCTGAATACCTCACTTTTGGCCTTGTCATTCATTTTAATTGGCTATTCTACGTATGCTTTGGTATTAATTCGATCGCAAGCGAATCCTCCAATTGACGAAAATAATCCTGAAAACCTGATCAGTTTTGTTTCTTACCTGAAGCGTGAGCAATATGGAGATCGTCCTTTGGTATATGGGCGTACATTTGATGCGGAGTTAGATCGTGCTGCCATGCAACGTCAGACCGATGCGGCGCGCAAGAAAGGCAAAAAGCCAGGAACGCCTCAATATCGTAAAAAAGCAGATGGTTCAGGATATGAAATCTACGATTACCGAACAGATCGCATTTATAAAAAGAATAAACAGATGCTTTTACCGAGGGTTTATAGTCAGCAACCAGGACATGCTGATTTATACCGCTCTTGGATGGATTTAAAACCCAACCAATCGCCCTCCTTTGGCGATAACTTGGGCTACATGTTCCGTTATCAATTTGGGCACATGTATTTCCGCTACTTCATGTGGAACTTTGCAGGGCGTGATGGCGATGAGAAAGAAGCAGGATGGTTACTGCCTTGGGAAACCAATAGTGATGAGGTTCCCGAAGAAATTAAAAAGAATAAATCGAGAAGTAACTTCTACATGATTCCATTCATATTGGGATTATTAGGGATGTTCTTCCAGCTATCGGCAGATAATAAAAACTTTTGGGTGAACATGTTCCTGTTCTTCTTGATGGGACTTGGTCTGGTATTGTACCTCAACTCTCCACCCGTGGAACCACGTGAACGGGATTACATTTACGTAGGCTCATTCTATGCCTTTTGCATTTGGATAGGCTTTAGCGTATTGGGCATTTACAATATGTTGAAGTCATTAGGCAGCAAAGGAGCAATTGCAGCAACATTGATATGTGCCACAGCACCTGCATTGATGGGCATTAATGGTTGGGATAATCACAATCGTTCAAACCGTTTCCATTCCATTGATCAGGCTCGAAATACCTTAGAAAGCTGTGCGCCGAATGCCATTCTTTTCACAGGAGGAGATAACGATACGTTCCCACTTTGGTATGTACAGGAGGTAGAAGGTTTCCGTACAGATGTACGTGTAGTGGTAATGAGCTATTTCAGTACAGATTGGTACATTCATCAAATGCGCCGACAAGTACATGAGTCTGAACCCTTACCATTTACCATTTCTCAAAACATGTATCGTCAGGGTAAAAACGATTATGTACCACTAGTGGGGGAATCAAAACAAGCTGTACGCTTGAAGAGCTACATCAATGCCATACAAAAAGATGATCCTCAGGTACAAGTTCCTTTGATGGATGGAAGTGTAACCGCGAAGTTACTTTCAAATACCTTTGTATTAGACATTGATACGGCGAAATTGAAGGACATGGATTTCATCACGGAGGAAGAGAAAAGCAAACTTAGTCCTCAGATGGTATTTACGTTGAAGCAAGGAAAAACTTCGATCTTCAAGAATGACTTGGCAATCTTAGATTTATTAGCGACAAATAACTGGGAGCGTCCAATTTATTTTAATAATACTTCTGCAAATACAAGTAACTTAGAGCTACGCAACTATTTACGTGTAGAAGGCATGGCGTTTCGTGTGATGCCGTTTATTACCAAAACATCGAATCAAGATCAGGATGTAGGTGAAGTTAACGCGGAAATTATGGCTGCCAACTTGGAGAAATTCCAATTTAGAGGTTTTGACGATCCTTCTACGTTCAATGATGAAGAATACCGCAAGTTTGGTGCGAATACGCGAAATACCTTCTACCGTTTGGCCTTAAAGCAATTCAATAATGGCGATAAGGAGGCTGCATTGAAAACCATGAATACAGCCTTAGAAAAGATACCTGACACCACTATCCCATACAGTTACTTTATTCCAAGATACGTAGACTTGTACTACAAACTAGGTGAAACGGAAACTGCAAAGGAGCTTTCCAATGTAATTGGAGAAAGAGCGTTGGAGAATATGGAATATGTGAGAATGATGCAAACCAACAACTTTAAGCGTTTGTCGAAAAGTAGGAATACGTACAATTATTTAAGGCAAAAAAGTTTAATGGTCATCAATCAGCTCATGTATGTATACCGACGACAAGAGGCGGCTGCTGATCGCGAAATTAACCGCTTAAATGCGCTAAAAGGTTTGGGCGAAGAAGAGGATTTAGATACTAAAATCTCAGAAGCACAAAGCCTGAAAGAATTTTATGCAAACGAATCCAAAAAATATACAGAAGCATTTGGTAAGTTTGCTGACCTGAGGTAGTAATTACTTTCTCATAGTTATCAGCAACAGATTTGCATGAAAGATAAAAAGTAAAATAGTAAAGCCGACAAGCACATCTAAAAATGGGTTTGTCGGCTTTATTAATGAAATAAATCAACTTTAATTCCTGTTTAATTTCAAACATTGAGTTCTCATGAGTTTTATCCAGAACATTCACGCTAGACAAATTTTGGATTCAAGGGGTAACCCAACTGTAGAAGTAGAAGTAACTACAGAAGAAGGTATTGTAGGCCGCGCAGCTGTTCCTTCTGGGGCATCTACAGGTAAGCACGAAGCTGTCGAGTTGCGTGATAAAGGCGATGCCTTTATGGGCAAAGGGGTAATGAATGCGGTAAATAATGTAAACACTACCCTAGCCGAAGAATTGGAAGGCTATTCGGTGTATGAGCAAAACTTAATCGACAAGATTATGCTCGACATTGATGGAACTCCGAACAAAGGAAAATTAGGAGCTAATGCGATTCTTGGTGTGTCTTTAGCGACTGCTAAAGCTGCTGCTTCGTCACTTGGTTTGCCGCTTTATCGTTACATTGGGGGCGTAAATGCCAACACATTACCTGTACCCATGATGAACATCATCAATGGAGGGAGCCACGCCGATAACTCGATCGATTTCCAAGAGTTTATGATCATGCCTTCGAACTTCGATACATTCGGAAGGGCTTTACAGGCAGGAACGGAAGTATTCCACCACTTAAAGAAAGTATTGAGTGGCAAAGGAATGTCTACCAATGTAGGTGACGAAGGTGGTTTTGCGCCTAACTTGGGTTCTAACGATGAAGCAGTAGAGGTCATTTTGCAGGCTATCGAAAATGCGGGCTATCGCCCTGGAGAAGATATTGAAATTGCACTCGATGTAGCTAGTTCAGAGTTTTACTTGGAAGATGAAGGCGTATACCACTTCCATAAGTCATCAGGTGAAAAATTGAGTCCTGCGGATATGGCAAATTACTTGAACGACATGAGCAAGAAATACCCAATCCGTTCAATTGAAGACGGCATGTATGAAGACGATTGGGAAGGTTGGAAGTTATTGACTGATCTTGCGGGTAGTCGTGTGCAGTTAGTTGGTGACGACTTGTTTGTAACTAATGTAGAGCGTTTGCAGAAGGGGATTGATATGGGCGTAGCCAATGCGATCTTAATTAAGGTAAACCAAATTGGTACACTAACAGAAACCATTAACGCCATCAATTTAGGCCGCATTCATGGCTATAAGTCTGTGATGTCTCACCGTTCTGGTGAAACAGAGGATGCAACCATTGCTGATTTAGCGGTTGCGTTGAATACAGGGCAAATCAAAACAGGTTCTGCTTCCCGTTCTGATCGTATGGCTAAATACAACCAATTGCTTCGCATTGAAGAACAATTAGGTGATATTGCTTACTTCCCTGGTAAGCACTTCTAAATATCTACTGGTCAATTAGCAAGTAGTCAAAAATAGCATGCTATATTTTGATTATTGATTCACAAGAAACCCTCTAGTTAAGGCTAGAGGGTTTCTTGTTTTGGTAGTGGTTAAAAAAGTGCGCTTTTGTAAGGATTTACTTAGGTATACGTATTTTTTGTATGTGTTTAGCGCATAGGCTTAAGGTTGAAGTCGTCTTTTGATAGCGACTTCAACTTTTTTATTAAAATCTTCTTCATTTTGTGCAGTAGTTGCCACAATAGAGGCAATAACTTGCCATGTATCAGCCCCCTTTCTAGTTCGGTTTCCACAAGCAATTTTTCGATGAATCACCGCAGGTCTTAGGCTTCTTTCAGCCAAGTTATTGGTTGCATCAACTTGGGGATGAATCAGGAAAGTAAACAAATGATCTTGTTGTTTCTTCAAGCGATTGAAGATTTTACGTTCTACTTCTGGCTCAGGAGGTACTTTAAGCATTTCCAC
>JBMYQA010000124.1:0-15775 GCA_049600855.1 Flammeovirgaceae bacterium
GTCTAACATTAATTTATTTCGGTTCCAAAAGGTTAAGAAACTCTCACTTTTCGTTACTTTTTTTTGAAAGAGCGCTGCTATTACTGCAAAAAAGTGCCTCAATTGAGAGCTTCTTAACTCTTTTTCACTCGAAAAAACTAATATTAGACAAGTTCATTTAGTAAGTTAATTGAAGTGGTCTTTTTATAAAGATGTTCCTAGTGCCTGAGCCGCTTTTTTGCGAACTTCTAGGTTGATTTTTTCATTTTCGAGTAATGCTTTTAGTGCATCACTGGTTGCGTTATCTTGTAGTGATAAGAGCACATCAACTAAGGCAATTTGAACCAGTGGCGATTCCTGCGTAGTGATCGATTGAATGAGGTTTTGCCGCACCAAAGGTCGGCTGGTAAAGTTTTGAAGTGCTTCTGCAGCTACCAATCGAACATTAATATTTGGGTCTTCATTTAGACTTTTGAGTAAAAGTTTGATCACACGTTCATCCACATTATCCATGTTATGCACCATGTTGACGGCTTTGATGCGTTTAGATGCAGACTCTTGTTCCATCAAGGAAAGCATCATGACTTGCTTCATGTGTTGCATTTCAGTAGCCATACTTTCCAAATTGCTGAGCGTTTCATTGCCACGCATTTGATAGCCAATTACCCATCCAACCAGTGCGAAAAGTAATCCAAAGGCGAGTTGTTTAGCCCAAGCTTGTTGGAACAGTTGCGTGAGGAATGTTAGCAATAACTGTAAACTGGTTTTCTTTTTTTGTGCCTCATCTTGCTTAAAGCTCGCCAAGTTTTGATAAAACTTATCGCGCATGTTTGTAGACGGCGCTGGTGTAGCTAAGTCTTCCATTTTTAACCATACCGTATTCAATTCATGGAATTCAGATAAATCTTGCCCTTGTTGTGCCATGTAAGCTTCCATTCCCTGTTTTTCTTCAGGATTGAGATTCCCTTGCATATAATCAAGAAGCTTGGATTCAAATTCTTCTTTGTTCATGGTTGTACCTCTTTTGTTAATTGAAGAAAAATATTTTTAAGATCTTGTAATGCCCTAAAAATGCGCACTTTTGCAGTGCCTGGTTTGCATCCAAGAATTTGCCCAATTTCATCGTGTTTTAATTTTTGATACTTGCTCAAGATCAAAATTTCACGTTTTTCAGGGCTCAGTTTTCCCATTGCCAGTTTCAGCAATTGCTGATCTTCTTGAGCTTGGATGTTTTTTTCGATGGTCTTTCCATCCGATAAGCGTTCTTCCCAATCCGAAAACTCATCGGTATACTGAATGGGGCGATTTTTCTTTCGGTAGTCCGTTGCTACATTTCGAGCGATGTGGTACATCCAAGTCGTGAACTTTCCCTCCCCTCTAAAATTCTTCCGATACTTCAGCATGCGGTAAAAAACCGTTTGAACCAAGTCTTCACTTACATCACCTTGTCGAGTCAGGTGGTAAAAGAAACCAAATAATGGGCGGTTATGCCGCTCGAAAAGCAAACCCATTTTATCAAGATCACCTTGCTTGACTTGGTTCATCAGGGATATATCAGATAAATTTTCCAATTCAGTGTGTTTATTCAGGGAGTATTCGTGCGGAGAAACTGTGGGTTGTTGGAAAGGTTACAAAAAAAAGTGATTTTTTTATAGAATAGGGTGAAGCTACAATCTATATGAGCACACAAAAAAAGGCCACCTTTTCAGGTAGCCTCATATAACGTATATCAAGTAAGTGATTCATTAAGAACCACAAGCTAAGCAATCATCAGGATCGTCTAATGAGCAAGCCATGTCGCTCATTTTTTCTTCCTCTGTTTTGGCGGCAAGTTTTTCCGTATTTACGGTAAACTTAATCGCGCTACTAGCTGCTTTTGTTCTCAAGTAATACATACCTGTTTTCAAACCTTTCTTCCAAGAGTAGAAGTGCATGGAAGTCAACTTACCAAAGTTAGGGTTCTCAATGAACAAGTTTAAGCTTTGGCTTTGGCAGATGTACGCACCTCGATCAGCAGCCATATCAATAATGGTCTTCTGACTCAATTCCCAAGCCGTTTTGTATAAATCTTTGATATGCTGAGGAATGCCATCAATATTTTGAATAGAACCATTGTTGGCAATCAATTCGTTCTTCATATCATCATTCCAAAGGCCCGCTTCTACCAAGTCATGCAATAAGTGCTTATTGACAACAATAAACTCACCTGACAGTACCCTTCTAGTATAGATATTAGAAGTATACGGTTCGAAGCACTCGTTATTACCCAAAATTTGAGAAGTAGAAGCCGTTGGCATTGGCGCTACTAATAAAGAGTTACGAACGCCATGCTTTAAGATGTTCGCTTTCAAACTTTCCCAATCCCAACGATTCGATTCAGGCTTCACATCCCACATGTCAAATTGGAAGATGCCTTTTGAAATTGGAGAGCCTTCATACGTTTCGTAAGGACCCATTTCTGCGGCAATCTCATTAGATGCAGTAAGCGAGGCAAAATAGATCGTTTCGAAAATATCTTTGTTGAGTCCTTTGGCTTCTTCAGAATCGAAAGGCATTCTTAACAGTGCAAACGTATCAGCCAAGCCTTGTACCCCTAATCCGATTGGTCGGTGACGTAAGTTAGAGTTCCGCGCTTCAGGTACAGGATAATAGTTGATATCAATGATCTTATTCAAGTTTTTAGTCGCCACTCTCGTTACTTCAAATAACTTATCGTGGTCAAACTTGCCATTGATGATGAACTTTGGCAATGAGATAGAGGCCAAGTTACAAACGGCTACTTCGTCTGGTGCGGTATACTCAATGATTTCCGTACATAAGTTAGAAGAACGGATGGTACCCAAATTCTTCTGGTTAGATTTTGAGTTTGCCGCATCTTTGTACAACATGTAAGGCGTACCTGTTTCAGTTTGCGATTCTAATACTTCAAACCACAAATCTTGTGCTTTCACTACTTTTCTGGCACGACCTTCACGCTCGTATTTTTCATAGAGCTTTTCGAACTCTTCGCCATGGCAATCAGCTAATCCAGGCGCTTCATTTGGGCAGAATAGTGACCACTCTTCATTTGCCTCTACCCGTTGCATGAATAAATCAGAAATCCAAAGTGCATAGAACAAGTCACGAGCACGCATTTCTTCCTTGCCATGGTTTTTCCTCAAATCAAGGAATGCATAAATATCGGCATGCCAAGGCTCTAAGTAGATGGCAAAAGCACCTTTTCGCTTACCACCACCTTGATCTACATAACGTGCCGTATCATTAAATACACGAAGCATTGGGATGATACCATTCGAAGTACCATTGGTTCCTTTAATGTATGAACCCGTTGCACGAATGTTATGAATGCTTAGGCCAATTCCTCCAGCAGATTGCGAGATCATGGCTGTTTGCTTCAAGGTATCGTAAATGCCTTCAATGCTATCGTCTTTCATCGTTAGTAAGAAACAAGACGATAATTGCGGTTTAGGTGTACCTGCATTAAATAGCGTAGGTGTCGCGTGAGTAAACCATTTTTCAGATAATAAGGTGTAGGTTTCAATGACACGGTCTAAATCATTGAAGTGAATACCAACAGCTACACGCATCAACATTTGTTGTGGACGTTCTACAATCTTGCCATCAATTTTAAGCAAGTAAGAACGTTCCAAGGTTTTAAAACCAAAATAATCGTATTGATAATCGCGCTCATAGTCGATGGCTTCATCGAGTAGTGCGGCATTGTTATGAATCACTTCGTAGGCCTCCGTAGAAACCATAGAGGCATTTTCGCCAGTCTTGGGGTCGATGTAGGTATATAACCTTTTCATCGTGCTTGAAAAAGATTGGCTCGTTGTTTTGTGCAAGTTTGATATCGCAATTCTTGCAGCTAATATTGAATAATCTGGATGGGTTGTAGCCATCGTTGCTGCTGTTTCGGCAGCTAAGTTGTCTAGCTCAGAAGTGGTTACTCCATCGTATAAACCTGTGATTACCTTTTTGGCAATCTCTACTGGACTGACATACCTCATGTTGAGTCCAGTACACAGCTTTTCAATTCGGGCTGTGATTTTATCAAATTTGACGCTTTCACGTCTGCCATCTCGCTTGATTACTAGCATACGCTCACAATGTTTTTTAGAATGATACCTTAGGATTAAGTTGAACTTCGGCTACCCTTGCCAATTGTCAAATCACGTGTTAGTCTAATAGCTAGTAATGCAACACTTTTATGAAAAACTGATTATTTTCTAAGTGCTTGACAGTCAATTGATTGACTATGTTTTAATGTAAGTTAATGGACTGAATGTCAAGTTTTTAATGAGTTCTCAAAAAGCGTTTATCATTACCCTAGTGAGTTCCTATAAAGACTAAAAGTAGGCAAAAAACTTTACAAAAGTAAGGGCATTTCGACTAAATCCAAGGTTAAATTTTGTCTTAAAAATTAAAGAATTGATAATGTGTAGGTTATAAAAAAACAAAATAAGTTCATTTAGACGAACACTATTTTTTCATCGGCTAACGTGTATACATGATTCGATTAACTTTTTGGTAAAATAGAAATGTTTATTCCGTGAGTAACGTGTTAAGTAAGTTGTAAGTTCCATGATCAATTGTTAATGATAATACTACGTTGAGTGTTATTTTTTAAAATTCAACTCTAGTGCTTAATACTCAAATCCTTATCTTTGAAGTATGAAGAAACTACCCATTGGTATTCAGGATTTTAGAGAGTTGCGTAAAAAAGAATTGTTGTATGTAGACAAGACACCGTTATTACATACATTGGTGCATACTGCAAAGTATTTCTTCTTATCTCGGCCGCGAAGATTTGGTAAAAGTCTATTGCTTTCCACTTTAGCAGAATTATTTAAAGGGAATAAAGCTATTTTTCAGGGTTTGTGGATTGAAAACCAATGGGAGTGGACAACAACAAATCCTGTGATTGAGTTACGCTTCAATGAGGCGGCTTATAAATACATTGGCTTAGGTGCTGATATCTTACGCAGGTTGCGTGAACAAGCTAAGCTGTATCAGATTGAATTGGAAGCGGACAATTATGTGCTCGCATTTCGGGAGTTTATCTTAGCACTTTCAGCTAAATTTGGGCAAGTAGTGGTGTTGATCGATGAGTATGATAAACCCATTATTGATTTTTTACATGACATTCCCCAAGCAGAGGAAAATCGGGAGGTATTAAAAAACTTTTATTCCGTACTCAAGCCTTTAGATGCGCACATACGATTCGTGTTTATCACAGGGGTAAGTAAGTTTAGTCGAGTGTCTATTTTCTCAGAGCTAAATAACTTGAAGGATTTGACTATGTCTAAGCCTTTCCATGATCTTTGTGGTTACACCCAACAAGAGCTAGAGCAAAACTTTCAAGACGGCATCGCTCAATTATGTGAAGAATTTGATAAAGATAAAGAGTGGGCTTTAGCAGAAATTAAACGTTGGTATAATGGCTATTCGTGGGGCAATACGAAGAATACATTGTACAATCCATTTTCTATTTTGAATTTATTTGATGAGCTTCAATTTAGAAATTATTGGTTTGAGACGGGTACACCTACATTTCTAATTAAGTTGTTGCGAAAAAAACAGCAATATGATCTTGAGCGCATACAAGCGACATCAAGCGCCTTAGGAAGTTATCAGTTAGCTAATATTTCAAGTACTACCTTACTTTTTCAAACAGGCTATTTAACGATAAAGGCTGATTTAGGAATTGAAGTCTACGAACTTGGGTACCCCAATCAAGAGGTAAAAAGTTCCATGCTTCGATTTTTAATGGACGATTATACCAATGCTGATCAAGGGCATGCTGCCGTTCCTGCATTATTAATGGTACATGCATTGTGGAAAGGCAAAACGGAGGAGTTAAGAACACATGTCAATGCTTTATTAGCTAGTATTCCCTATGAGTTACATCAAAGTAATGAGGCTTATTATCATACGGTAATGTATTTAGCCTTTAGTCTCATTGGGGTTCACATTCAATCAGAAATTCATGTGGCTAAAGGTCGACTAGATGCTATTCTTACTACAGATCAGTGTATTTATATTTTTGAGTTTAAGGTGAATAGCAGCGCAGAACAAGCCATTCAACAAATTAAAGAAAAGGGCTATGCACAGCCTTATTTAGGGAAAGGGAAAGTTGTTATTGCCATCGGAATCAGTTTTAATACGGAATTAAAAGAGGTTGACGATTGGCGAGTAGAGGAATTACCATAGGTTAATTAAAAAACTGATCACAAATTACTATTTGAAAAACAATTTGTGATCAGTTTTTAATGGCTTACACCACTTTCCGCATGCCTGATTCTCCTTTAGATTTTGCCTTTTCCTGAAGCATTTGTAAGGTAGTGCGATGATGCTTCGTTGGCGCTGGCTTTACTACTTCTTCTCGTTCCGTTAAAATGGCTTCTTTTTTATGTGCTAATGGATTATAAATTTCACTGGTGTTCGAATCTTGGGTTGCCACTTCTAGCTTTTGACGCGTAGCTTGCTCTACTTGGGCTGTTAATTCAGTTGCCGTGTCTAATAACTCTTTAGCACTAGTTATTTTGGCAGTAATCAGGCTTTTTTGTTTCAAATTCGCTAAATGAGCAATCTTTTGATTTGCATCTGAAACAAACACTTTCATTTCTTCAATGAGCTTGCTGGTATGAGTCTCTACTTCCTGATAGCTTTCCGTGAGTACTTCAAAGTCGTGTTGCATGGTTTTCAATTGCATTTCACACTCCACACGGACATTATTGAGCATTTGCTCAGCGCGTTGTTTGGCGGTAGTCATTAGTGCTTCAGCAGCAATTTCACCCTCCATGATGCGAACCTTGGCTTCTTGCTTCGATTGGTTGATGATTTCTTTTTTGCGAAGTTCTGCTTTATTCAACGCATCCAATAACGCTGCTTCCATTTGATGGAGGCGATCAAGCTCTTCTTGCGTTTCTTTGAGCCGACTTTTTAAATCTTTGTTTTGGGTGGTCAACACAAGCCATTCCTCAGATAAGGTCATGAGAAAGGAGTGTACCTCGGAAGGATCGAATCCGCCAAAAGTCTTTTTAGGGAAAGACTTTTGCCGAATATCAATTGGCAATACTTTCATGATGCTGGTAGTTTAATTGTTAAAGTTGAGAAACCCATTCTTCGGGTTTGATCTCAAATAATGCCTTATAAAAAACTCTTTATACAAGATGTATAGGTTATTATCCAAAATCGTACTAAATTTATATATAGTGCATTTAAGATTTTACTAACTGGTGTTTTTTTTAGGTAAAAAAAATACTGCAAACGTTTTCGATATCGTTTGGATAGTGAAATAAAAAGAACCATCGGGCTACTTTTGTTGTTTACTAAACGGATGTCGATAATTTTTGTCTTTTTTATAGGCATTGCTTTTTTTCACCTACATTTGTGTGAAGACAATCATTTGTAGGATAACAAGTTGATTTTAGCAGACTTAACTAGAATGTAAAGATTTGGAACAAGAAGTAAAAAATAGAAGCGAAGAAATTAAGGATATATTTACTACGTATTTGGAGGAAAAAAAATTAAGAAAAACTCCAGAACGTTTTGCCATATTGGAGGAGATATACAACAATTCAGGACACTTTGATGTAGAATCATTGTACATCAACATGAAAAATAAGAATTATCGGGTGAGTCGGGCAACAGTATATAATACCCTTGATTTATTATTAGACTGTAATTTGGTGATTAAACACCAATTTGGTAAGAATTTATCTTTATACGAACGAGCGCATGGGTATCGTCAGCATGATCATATCATCTGCACAAAAACCAATCAGATTTATGAATTTTGTGATCCAAGAATTCAGCAAATCCAACGACTCGTTGAAGAAACATATGACTTCACTGTGACAAGCCATACCTTATACTTTTATGGCTATTTAAACAGTGAGAAAGATTAATTTCAAACTATCTACCTTTATTATTGTAGAGAAAAAGCAAGCATTTTGTGCTTGCTTTTCTTATGCACTCTACAATCAGATTGAATGTATTTTGTATCTAATAAGACTTTCCAATTTCTACAAAGTCTCTCGCTTTCAAAGAAGCCCCTCCAATTAAACCGCCATCTACGTCTGCACCAGCAAACAATTCTTTCGCATTGGAAGGCTTACAGCTTCCGCCATATTGGATGGTAGTTGCTTGGGCTACTGCCTCACCATATTTTTCGGTGAGTGTTTTTCGGATGAAGGCGTGCATCTCTTGAGCCTGATCGCTTGAAGCAGTTTTGCCTGTACCAATGGCCCATACAGGTTCGTAAGCAATCACAATATCAGCAAACTGCTCAGGCGATAAATGGAATAAACTTTCCTTCAGTTGTGTACCCACTACAGCTTCTTGCTGATTACCCTCTCTTTCATCTAACACTTCACCGCAACAAAAAATCACTTTTAGGCCATTTTCCAAAGCGATATTTACCTTTTCAGCCAATTCCGCATTACTTTCTTTAAAATATTGTCTACGTTCACTGTGTCCTAAAATAACATAGTCTACACCATAAGACTTCAGCATGGCAGCTGAAACTTCACCTGTAAATGCTCCTTTGGGTTGGTTACTGCAATTTTGGGCACCAAGAAATAATTGCGTATTCCCTTCAATAAGCGTTTTTACTAAGCTTAAATGCACAAATGATGGGCAAAATACTAAGTTTACATCTGAAGGCAATTCTGCCTTGGCAATTTCAACAACTTCACTGACTAAAGCTTGAGCTTCAGCTTGATCAAGGTTCATTTTCCAGTTCCCGGCAACAATCTTTTTTCTCATGATGGATTGATTTTGGTTGAATGTACTAAAGTGCGCTCACCTGTGTACGCTAATTTTGTCTCAAAGATAGAATTCCCCATCTTTTTTCACATTCATTGACCTATTTAATTCTTGCAATGGGTTGTGGAGCGGTTAAAAGCTGAAAACTGGCTATTGAGCATTGGAAAAAAAGACAGATTCTATTCGTTATTTTTCTGTTAATTTTTACCGCTCATAACATTATCTGAAAGCATTAATCCCTAAAAATGTGTAATTTTCTTATTCTATTACGCGGCGGCTCCAACTAATGCGTGAAGTAAATGCTTACCTAAATCTGATCTTATGCCGACATATAACTTGTCTATTAATGGAAAATCCCATTCCGTAGAGGCTGATGAAGACACACCTTTATTATGGGTATTGAGAGACCATCTTGATATGGTTGGAACCAAGTTTGGTTGTGGGATTGCCCAATGCGGCGCATGCACCGTTCACTTAGATGGCAAAGCGATCCGAAGTTGTTCCCTAGAAGTAGCCTATGTTGGCAATAAGACGATCACAACCATAGAAGGACTTTCAGCAGACGGAAGCCACCCTGTTCAACAAGCATGGAAAGAAATAGATGTGCCGCAATGTGGGTATTGCCAAGCAGGGCAAATCATGACGGCTACTGCTTTTTTGAATGAAAACCCAAATCCAAGTAATGACGACATCCGCCAAGCCATGCATGGAAATATTTGTCGTTGCGCTTCCTACAATAGCATTGAAAAAGCAGTGAAAGTGGCTGCTGAAAACATGAATAAAACCTCCTAAATTCCAGTCTTATGAAATCTTCTAAAAAATTTACGACGAGTAGGAGGTCTTTCTTAAAGGCTTCTGCATTAACGAGTGGTGGAATGCTCATTGGCTTTAACTTTTTAAGTTCTTGTGCGCCTGATGCCGAGCCACCAACCGATGTTTCCAAGCTGGACTTTAATAAGTTTAATGCATTTATTGAAATTGCTGGAAATGGCAAAGTCACCATTTATTCGCCAAATCCTGAAATTGGACAAGGCGTAAAGACTTCCATGCCCATGATTATTGCCGAAGAGCTGGATGTAAAGTGGGAAGATGTGCAGGTGAAACAAGGTAAGTTAGATACGAAAAATTATACCCGTCAAGTGGCGGGCGGTAGTCAATCTATCCGACAAGGTTGGGATGCCTTACGGGAAACAGGAGCACGTGCTCGACAAATGCTCATTAGTGCAGCCGCAGCACGTTGGGGAGTATCTACTACCGAATGCGCTACCAAAGAGGGCGTAATTTTTAATTTAAAAGGAGAACAGCTGACGTATGGCGATGTGGCCGCAGAAGCTGCTAAAATGCCAATTCCTGAACATGCATCCGTAAAACGTGCCAAAGATTATAAGATCATTGGTAAAGGCAAGCGCAATGTTGATATTGATAAAATCATCACAGGACAGCCGTTATTTGGCTTAGATTATAAGCGAGAAGGCATGTTGTATGCAGCCATTCTCAGAGCACCCGCTTTTGGACAAGTATTAGTGAGCTACGATGATACGGATGCTAAAGCTGTAAAAGGTGTAAAGCAAGTGGTGCGTTTTGGCGATAAGATTGCCGTTTGTGCAGAAAGTACTTGGGCAGCTTTTAAAGGGAAAAAAGCCTTAAAAGCCACCTGGAAAACCGATACAAAAGCAGAAAGTACCGAGTTCCACAATCAACAGTTGGATGCCATTTTAAATGGAAGAAACTTCAACACGTTAAGAAAAGATGGTGATGTCAAGAAAGCTTTTGCCGAAGCAGATAAGGTGTTAGAGCGAACCTATGAATCGCCATTTTTGCCGCACAATTGTTTGGAACCCATGAATTTCTTTGCTCATGTGACGAAAGAAAAGATTGATTTGGTTGGGCCCATTCAAACCCCTGCTTGGACGGCCAAGCGAATCGCAGATAAGCTGGAGCGAAAGGAAGAAGAGATTCATCTGGAAATGACGCGCATGGGAGGAGGCTTTGGGCGAAGGCTCTATGGTGGATTTGCTATTGAAGCCGCGGAAATCTCGAACTTGACCCAAAAGCCCATCAAGCTTGTTTATTCGCGTGAAGATGACATGACTGCGGGAGTTTACCGTCCTGCCATCAAATACCGCATTGCAGCTTCCATTAAAGATGGTAACGTAACAGGTTATCACCTCAAAGAAGCAGCGATTAATAGTAATATGTACGATTTGATTCCGAACTTCTTTCCTGCTGGAGCAATTGCGAATTATCAGGTAGATGTAGGGAATTACAAAAGCAACATCACCACTGGCGCATGGCGAGCGCCTTATACCAATTTCTTAGCTTTTGCTGAGCAAAGCTTTTTCGATGAGCTTGCTGCTGAGTTAACTATTGATCCCGTAAAATTACGCCTTGATTTGCTCCAAAATGTAAAAGGTACTAAAGATGAGCGAATTCAATACAGCCCTGAGCGCATGGAAGGAGTCATTAAAATGGCTGTAGAGAAATCGGGATATGGCACGAAGCAACAAGGTGAAGGTGGAGTTTATCAAGGTTTTGTCGCTTATTACTGCCACAATACACACGTGGCAGAAGTCGCAGAGGTGGCGATTGATAAGGAAGGAACACCAAGTGTGAAAAAAGTCACTTGTGTAGTCGATTGTGGCATTGTGGTAAATCCAATGGGTGCTCGAAATCAAGTGGCTGGTGGAGTCATTGATGGAGTAGGGCATTCCATGTACAGCAATTTTGGTTTTAAAGATGGCAAACCATTAGCTGCTAACTTTAATCAATATCGCTTGATTCGCATGAATGAAACGCCGCAGGTAGAGATTCATTTCATTGAAAATGATTTAGACCCTACAGGTTTAGGTGAACCCACCTTGCCGCCAGCGGGAGGTGCGGTGGCTAATGCGATTTTTGCTGCTACAGGAAAACGCCTAACCAAGCAGCCATTCATTAGCAACATGGAACCGCCTGTAGAATCATAAGTTAGGGAAACTGGATGTAAGTAATTAGAAAAACGAATTTCCAACATCCAGTTTCCAACTTTTAAGCGCTAAATCCTATGACACACGAATTCAAAAAAATCATTGATGGTTATCAAAAAGCTCAGCAAGCAGGGCTGAAAGCAGTGTTGGCAACGGTGGTAGATTTGAAAGGATCATCATACCGCAAACCTGGAGTGCGCATGCTTTTGCTGGAAGATGGGCAAATGATTGGAGCAGTAAGTGGAGGATGTGTAGAGAAAGAAGTCTTCCGTCAGTCAGAAGAGGTGTTCGAAACAGGCAAGGCTAAAATGATGACCTATGATGGACGTTTTCGTTTAGGATGTGAGGGCATTTTATACATTTTGTTAGAACCTTTTGAACCAACCGATGGGCTATTTACAGCCTTTCGACAGTGCATGAATGAGCGAACTGCATTTGAGTTTATCTCATTATACGATCATCGAGAAGGCGTGCAAGTAGGCATTGGTTCCATGGTGAAGTTTGCAGGCAACCAAGTGTTTGCGATTTCAGGGAAAGCGAGCGTTGCTGATCAAGCAGCTGAATCAACTCTTCCTGCATTTGTGCAACAATTGCCGCCTTGCTTTAAGTTGGTAATTATAGGTGCCGAGCATGATGCCGTGCAATTGTGTCTATTTGCCTCACTCAATGGCTGGGAAGTCACGGTAGTTCATGGGGCTTTGGAAACTAAAAGCTTAGCTAACTTTCCCGGTGCGCACCAAGTACTGCATGTAGACGCCGATAATTTGGAAGCACTTCAAATTGATGAGGAAACGGCTGTGGTGATGATGACACACAATTTTGCAAAAGATTTAACGTATTTAGCTACGCTTCAGCACGAAAAAATGAGCTATATTGGTGTATTAGGTCCCATTAAGCGGAGGGAAAAGTTAATTGCTCAATTATTAGAAACGAATGCTGATATCAATACTTCATTCCTAGAAAAGCTTCATGGCCCCGCAGGATTAAATATTGGTGCCGTTACGCCACAAGAAATTGCCATTTCAATTATCGCTGAAATTCTAGCGGTGATGCGTGATAAAACCCCGCACAAATTGAGCGAATTAGCTGGGCCAATTCATGCTTCCTAAAATGACAGCAGCTAAAAATGTAGCCATCCTGATTATTGCCGCGGGCGCTTCTTCGAGAATGGGTTCACCCAAGCAATTATTAACTTGGAGAAATACCACTTTATTGGGGCATGCCATCCAACAAGCTGTGCAAGCGAATGCGCAAGAGGTATTTGTCGTGCTTGGCGCAAATTATGAACGAATTTACCCGACAATTAGCTCCCAAAATATTTCCATTCTAAAACACAAACAGTGGGCAAAAGGCATGGGCACTTCGATTGCTTTTGGAATTAGTCAGTTTATGCATCGCGATTTTGAGGGAGCATTGATTATGTTAGCTGATCAGCCTCAAGTAACTACCAACTACCTCAATCAGTTAATTGAACAATTTGAATCAGGCCAACAGCAGCTTATTGCCACATCTTACACAAATGCTAAAATAGGAGTTCCTGCGCTATTCGATGCGAGCTATTTTGCGCAATTAATGGCATTGGAAGGAGATAAGGGGGCAAAGAAGGTGATTCAACAACATGCAGAATTTATCACCTTGGTTGAACCTGAGGAAGAACTGGTTGATATTGACACGATGGAAGAATATGAGCAGTTAGTTCGTCGCATGCAGCACAAGGGTTCAAATTAGGTAATACTTTCGTTCACACAAGCTGAGTTTGACTCTGGTCGTGTGAACGAAAGATAAATTAGCTTTAATTTTCTAAAAACTGTGGTGCTTTACGGTGCTTCGTACCTTGCTCATAAGCATAGGCAATTTCGATTAAAGCTCCTTCCCCAAACTTTCTTCCAAATATGGACATGCCTACAGGAAGTTCATCAATAAAGCCCATCGGTACCGTGATATTGGGATAACCTGATATGGCTGCTGGCGAAGAACTACCGAGTACGAAAGAATCGCCATTGGTCCAGTCTGTTTTCCAGGCAGGTGAGTTTGTGGGAGCGATTATGGCATCTAGCTGGTGTTCATCCATCACGCGATCAATCCCGTTTTTACCCATTTCCAAGTGCATTTTAGCAACGGCATCTTTATACTCTTGATCTTCTAAAGAGCCTTTTTCTTGAGCCATTTTAAGGTATTCCTGATCAAAATAGCGTAACTCCACGGAGTCTTGTTCATTAAAGGCAATTAAATCTTTGAGATTTTTTATAGGAGCATTTTCACCTAGACTAGCAAAGTAGTTATTCAAACCATCTTTGTATTCGTAAAGCATGACATTGAAGGAGACGCCACCAACATTGGTTTGGGAAATTTGATCAATTTCAATGACTTCAGCCCCTTGCGATTTTAAGAACTCCACAGCCTCTTCCATTTTTTGATCTACTTTGGCATGATTTCCTAATGGACCAGTATACAGCCCGATGCGTTTTCCGTTTAAGCCATCTGCATTTAAGAACTTGGTATAATCTGCTGGGGTTTTTCCTTCATAGGCTTCTGTTTTAGCATCTTTTGGGTCTTTACCAACCATTAAGCCAAGGCTAATCGCAGCATCGGTAACCGTTCGAGTCATGGGGCCTGGCGTATCTTGAGAAAAAGAAATGGGGATAATGCCTGAGCGACTGAGCAAACCTACAGTCGGCTTGATACCTACTACGCCATTGGCACTCGAAGGACACACAATCGAGCCATTTGTCTCAGTACCCACAGCCATGACACAAAGATTAGCAGAAACGGCAACGCCTGAACCAGAGCTTGAACCACAAGGATTGCGGTCTAATCGGTAAGGGTTTTTGGTTTGTCCTCCGAGTCCGCTCCAGCCACTTGTGGAACGCTCACCCCGAAAATTAGCCCATTCGCTGAGGTTGGTTTTCCCTAAGATTACGGCGCCAGCTTCACGCAGTTTTTGCGCAATAAAACTGTCCTGTAAAGGTTTAGAATCCTTTAAAGCCCTTGAACCTGCTGTGGTGGGCATCTGATCATGCGTATCAATATTGTCTTTTAATAACACAGGGATGCCGTGTAAGTCACTACGCTTTTTACCTGCTTGTAACTCTTTGTCTAAGGCTTGGGCAATAGCAATGGCATCTGGATTTACCTGAATGACCGAATTGATCGCAGGACCATTTTTGTCAATGGCTTCAATTCGTTGCAAATAGGCTTGGGTTACTTCCTCAATGGTAAACTTCTGTTGATCAAAACCTTGCTGAAATTGGGCAATGGTATACTCTGCAAACTGAAAAGGAGTAGGCGATTTTGTCACTGGCTGTTGAGGGCTATTTTGACACGCCATCAACATAAACAGTAAGAGCATAATGGGTAATCGTAAATTCATCATAGAACGGTTGTTAGGATTGTTGTATATCAATTAAACAGTGGGAGTTCAAATTAGTTTTGGATTGATGCAAAGGCAAAAGTTTCGTGTGAAGAGGTTATTCTTTGTTAAGAATGGAGGGACTGACTATAAACTGCTTTAAAACTAAGAATGAATTCACCTTTATCAAGCACATGGAAGTGTTAACTATCATTGAACTGGGCAACGAAGTGCCGTTTTCAGTGGTCTCTCAGGTGAGAGATTAGACAAACAACTTCAACCTTGATAACATGAAAAAGCTATTCGTACTATTTATCACCTTATTTGTTTCTTATCAGCTCGTTGGGCAAGTTACCATAAAAGGAGTTATTAGGGATAAGGAGAGCAAAGAAGCCATTCCACATGCCACTGTGACCATTAAAAATACCTATGATGGAACAATAAGTAATATAGAGGGAAACTTTTCCATCAAGGTGGATATGGAAGATTCGGTTACATTGGTGTTTTCTTATGTTGGATATCACTCACAGGAGATTAAACTAAATTATACCAATGCAGTCCAACCAATGGAAATCCATTTGCAACTTGACGCTTCCGTGCTCAAATTTATAAATCCAGATCCTTTTGAGAAATATAGAGCGGAAGCGAAACGAAAAGTATTGTTGGAAAATATCCCATCTGTATCACCTGTAAAAAACAGAAATACGAT
>JBMYQA010000125.1:0-15678 GCA_049600855.1 Flammeovirgaceae bacterium
ATCAAAACTGAGCTTAGCAATATCAATTCCTACTATTTTTTTCATACTTTTGTCTTCACTGATTTAAAAGGATACAGATAGTATAATTTCCAATAGCATCAATCAATACTTAAAGCAGGCTCTTGGCCTAATGAACTGTTCTGATTCGATTGGAGAATAAAGAAAGAGGGCTGGCATTTCGAACAGTTTCCTACAACTAATGACAAATAACAGCTTGTCTCTTTCTGCTATACTTGAAGTATCCTTCTTTGTTTTTAGTTGACAAAACTAAACTTTTTGAGAATAGGTTAAACACTCTGCTAACTTAGTATGACAAAGTGAGAATTGCTAGGTTAACCGCTAACAAGGTTAAAATACTGTAAATCAACAATTTACTCATCGCATATTAAAAATAAAACCCGCAAAAATTGGCACTTCACCATATTTTTACGGGTTTTATCTATAACTATACAAATGTACGTAATTCGTCTACAAAGACTTATAAACCTTAAAGGTTAGGCAGCAACCTTTTCCTAACTGTTTATGAACTAGTAAACTTCATTTACTGGCACGTATTCTAAACCGAATGCCTCCGCTACAGCTCTGTATACTACTTTTCCTTTCACTACATTTAAACCAAGCTCAAGTTCACGGCTTTCCTTACAAGCACGCTCCCAACCTTTTTCTGCTAATTGAATGGCATAAGGTAGCGTTGCGTTTGTTAATGCTAAAGTAGAAGTGTAAGGTACAGCTCCAGGCATATTTGCAACACAGTAGTGTACCACATCGTCAATGATAAATGTAGGATCTTCGTGAGTTGTTGGCTTACACGTTTCGATACATCCGCCTTGGTCTACAGCAACGTCTACCAATACAGTGCCTTTTTGCATATCTTTCAACATGTCGCGAGTTACCAAGTGTGGAGCTTTTGCACCAGGAATCAATACCGCACCAATAATTAAATCATGGTCTTTAATGAGCTCACGAACATTGTATTCGTTAGACATCATTGTTTTTACATTTTTAGGCATTACATCAGCGAGGTAACGCATTCTTGGTAAGCTGATATCCATAATGGTTACATCTGCACCTAAACCAGCGGCCATTTTAGCAGCATGAGTACCTACTATCCCACCACCTAATACCAATACTTTTGCAGGAGGCACACCAGGAACACCACCTAATAAAATCCCTTTACCTTTCAATGGTTTTTCTAAATATTTAGCTCCTTCTTGTGTAGCCATACGACCTGCTACTTCAGACATGGGCACTAAAAGTGGTAATGAGCGATCTGGTTTTTCAACCGTTTCATAAGCCAAGCAAACCGCTTCACTGTCAATCATTGCCTTCGTTAATGGCTCATGAGAAGCAAAGTGGAAATAAGTGAATAAGAGTTGATCTTTTTTAATCAGTTTATACTCAGGTTCAATCGGTTCTTTTACCTTAATAATCATCTCTGCTACATCATAAGTAGCTTCAATAGTAGGTAAGATTTCAGCACCTGCATTTTGATAATCCTCATCAGAAAAACCGCTACCTTCACCTGCAGTGGATTGAACATATACCGTATGGCCACGCTTCACCAATTCTTTGGTACCTGCTGGGGTCAACGCCACTCGGTTCTCATTGTTTTTTATTTCCTTAGGAACGCCAATGATCATGTCTTTACGTGTTATTGGTTAAAAATTTGGCGCAAAGATAAGTTTCTGAATTATAAGAAACTAGCGATTATTGCGGCAGTAGTTAGAATAAACAAAAAAAGGTAAGGATTTGGCAAAATAGGCTTAGTACTTTACAGTAAAACCGTATTCACTTCTAAAACATAATTACACTATTCATCTATTGAAAGTCTAATAGCACATCTACATGTTATTTGATTAAAATCGTATGATTAATTATTTTTCTGACACAAAAGCGCTTGTTTTTACTAAAAACACTTCATTTACGCTTATTTTGTATAAAATATTCGTATTTTGCCTTAAATATGAATCCTAGCGCCCACTTTTCAATTCTAACTCCCATTTTTCATCATATCCCTCTCCCCGAAGAAGGGTATGTGGTTGGGTATGCAGCGATCATCAATCGTTTAGCATTAGCAATTCCCATGCACCAGCCTATCGCTTTAGTTTCTATAAAAAATAGAAGCAAACAAATACAAAACTGGAGGGTATTTTCTAAACGCTATTTACCTGATGACCATCAAGGGCTAACAGAAATTCAAGCGCTCTATAAGCATTTGGTATTTGCCTTAAAGTATGAAGGTATCAATCTATTGGTATTCAGTGCACTTACGAAGCATTATACACAAGAAGAGTTACTAGAACTTGTTAATATTGAACCAACAGGGCAGTATAGCCGAAGAATATGGTTTCTCGTTGAATGGTTAATTGGCAGTCCATTAGAAGAGAAAAAAGCCCTTTACAAGAAAAAGTATATTCCAGTCGTAAATACGAATCATCAGTATGCTGTAGAAGGAGTAAAATCTCCACGACATTTAGTCATTAATAATTTACCAGGAACTCCTAATTTTTGCCCACTGATTTATAAAACGGAAAAGCTCGAAAATTACATTCAAATCGATCTTTTTAAGAAACAATCAGAATTCACCAATGAGTTGGGAAAAGATATATTGCAACGAGCAGCCGCATTTTTGTTACTAAAAGATTCCAAAGCATCTTTTGTCATAGAAGGGGAAAATGCAAAAAATAAACGAGCAATGCGTTGGGGGACAGCAATCGGACAGGCAGGTTTAACCCCATTGAATCAAGATGAATTACTTCGTTTACAACAGTTAGTGATTGAAGATACTAGATTTATCACGCTAGGGTTTCGAAATAAGGGAGGCTTTATAGGTGAACATGATCGAATTACTGGCGAACCGATTCCCGAACACATCTCGGCAAAATGGAAAGACGTTAAACAATTAATAGATGGGCTACTTCAGACTAATCAGCTATTGTTAAATAGTAATATGGATGCTGTACTCATTGCGACTGTCATTGCTTTTGGTTTTGTCTTTATTCATCCCTTTGAAGATGGGAACGGACGCATCCATCGGTATTTAATTCATCATATATTAGCAAAAAAGCATTTTACTAACACCAGTCTCATATTTCCTATTTCAGCTTCAATACTAGATCATATAACTGATTATAGTGAGGTACTAAAAAGCTATTCGAAACCATTATTAAACTTTATTGAGTGGCAAGAAACTGAAGATCATAACGTAGAAGTTTTAAACAATACCATAGATTATTACCGCTATTTTGATGGAACCCAATTCGCAGAGTTTTTATATGATCGCGTACAGGATACGATCAAACGTATCATTCCTAACGAAATTCAATATTTACATCGTTATGATACGTTTAAACAATTTATAGATGCTGAGTTTGAAATGCCTGATAAATTAGTAGCAACATTAGTTCGGTTTTTAACACAAAACAATGGACAACTTTCTAAACGTGCTAAAGAAAAAGAATTCAAAGCATTACATGAAGAGGAAATTAAACGGATTGAATTGAAATACAAGGATGTTTTTGAATAGGTCATTTATGTATCTATCAATCCTCCATCGCATTCGTCATAAACGTGCTTTTGGTCGCTAACCAAATTAGGAAAAACACAATTCCAAAAGTTAAGTATTGGAAATAAAAATCTTTAATGTCTTTATAGCGCGTTTCTTGAATCTCTGATTTTTCTAACCGATCTACTTCATCAAATACCTCTTGAAGGGCGCGGTTATTTTGAGCTCTAAAGTATTTCCCCTTACCAATTTTGGCAATTTCTTTCAGTAGTTCTTCATCTAAACGGCTTTCAGAGTAAATTGGGTCTCCTGTTAATGGGTTTACGCTAGTTTGGATGCGCTCTTGCTTTCCTACACCAATCGTGTAAATTTTAATATCGTATGCGTAGGCTAAGTTAGCTGCGGTAATTGGATCAATGCTACCTGCGTTATTTTCTCCATCGCTCAACACCACCAATACTTTGGATTTGGCAGTAGATTCTTGCATTCTGCTCACTCCCACGGCAATGGCACTTCCAATTGCCGTACCTCCTTTCGGTATCATCTTGAAATTGATATTCGATATTAATGACTTCAGCATGTCATAATCGGTGGTAAGCGGTACATACGAAACCGCTTCACCTGAAAAGATGACTGAACCAATGCGATCACGAAATCGGCCATCAATAAATTTAGCCGCTACTTTCTTGGTCGCTTCCAAGCGATTTGGATGAAAATCAGGGAGCTTCATGGATATAGACACATCCAATACCAGCATGATATCAATTCCTTCTGTCCATTGCTCTACCTGCTCGCTGGTGCGTTGTGGTCGTGCTAAAGCGATGATAATCATTGCCATGCTCAGTCCAAGAAATACCCGAGGGATAAATCGGAGCCATGACCAAGGGTCTTTTTCGACTACATATTCTGGTAATGCTAAGGATAGTTTTTGCCGAGATTTTGCTAAAAGCAACCAACGAATCACAAAAAGAAAAGGTACAATCAGTAACAACCAAAGTAGTATGGGGTTTTTCCATTCAAAACCTTTTAACACTTCATATGAAAACCACTCAAAGCTGAACCAATTCTTATCCATAACATTAATACTTTACTCCAATAAGCGCTGCTTGTTTTTACGATTGATCACTAGAATCTTGATTTTCCTTCTGATTAAACAGCAGGTAATAAAGTGGGAGCTTCATGCTCACTAGTATGGATTTGCCAATCGGAATGATCAGCATCACCAGTAAAGGAGACATGATGCTAGTTAATTCATGTAATAAGCCCAATTTATCTCCAAGTACCACATAAGCCACCCCATACATGATGCTAATGAATAACCCTGTTACACCGCATTGACCATATAGTAGTATGAGCACCTCTTTTAGACTAAGCACTAAAGATTGTTTTTCTTTAAATGCAATAATGGCTAAGTAACTGATAATCAAGAAAGACATGAATGGAAAAATCAATGCCGTATTTTCGTCATTCCAAAGAAAAACCAGTAAATAAATCAAAAATGAAACGGTGCTGTAAAGTGTAATATGCCCAAATTTATCTGGAATGGCAGGTAACCATTTTAGTAACGGAGGCAATTGTGCTACTGTTCCTCCTTGTTTTTGGGTTTGCGCTACCTGTTTTTCGTAAACTTTCTGGCTAAACGTTTTCAGTACAACCAGCTTTTTCTTTATATCTTCTTTGACCTCACCAGCATAAATTGCCTTATCAGCTTGCTTGAGTACATCAATTACTTGCTGTTCTTCGGGAATGGTACGGCTGATTTCCTTTGTCGTGTAACTACCCAATGGAATATTCATCAAACTCCCACTATAGTTTTTCCAAAGTGATATAGCGGGTTCAATTTCTTGTTGACCACCTTCATAAATTTGTTGATCAAATGCCAGTACAAAATCGAGGTGCCGTTGGCGCATCTTTCGGATAGCAAAGAAGTTGCGAATACTGTCGCCCAAAACGATGTAGATGAATAAGCCTAAAAGTATCAGTGATATTAAAATAGTAATCAGCAGCGGACGATTAAATTCTTTTTCAACCGTAGCTGCTGTTGTATTTTCAAATAAAGAAACCGAATCGGGTAACTCCTGAATAAGTTCTACTAATTGAATGCTGTCTTTGGCTGGTGCTAATGGTCTAGGATTCTTTTCACCTTTTAAGAACATCGGAACACTTAGGTATTGTACCTTTCCTAATTCAAAAGTTGCTAAAGTATACACCACGCTGTCGTAGCTATTTCCTAAACTATCCGTTTGCGTAGGAAAATATGCTCTACTGAGGTACTCAAAAGGACTAAAATCATGCGTGGAGTCAGGAAAATAAAACTCGACATCAGCGCGATGTTCCAATACCAGTGAATAGTGTATAGGCTCGCCTAATTTGGCTTCATCTTGATGAAACCAACCTTTAGGCGATAATTCTTGAGCAGTGGCTGAAAAACAACAGCATAGCAAGAAACTCAACCCAAAGAGCTTAACGAAAGTTTTCAGCGTATAATGATTTTTAAATAGCATATGAAATAAATCTGCCTCAGCGAACTATTGAATAAGAGGCATAGCACAGCAAAAATATGTTTTGTAACAAAAACTCAGGAAGGAATACAGATTTAGGGGTATTAAAAAATCTTAAAATAAAACGGTTGCTTTCACAATGGGCGTGAAAGCAACCGTTAACTCGTATTAAAAAGACCAGATTATAGTCCAAACGCTTCTTTTACTTGATCTACTGCATCAAGCTTTTCCCACGTAAAGAATTCTACATCTTTCATTTCCTTCATGCGTGTTTCTTCTTTTTTCACACCATTCTCTTTAATGTGAACATATTGCAGCTCTACTTGATCGGTATGATAATCTCTTCCCATATGTCCATAAGCAGCTGTTTTTGAGAAAATTGGATTTTTAAGCCCTAAACGATCTACAATCGCTTTAGGACGCATGTCAAAAATCTCACCTACTTTTACGGCAATTTCTTCATCAGAAAGCTCAACATTAGCAGTACCATACGTATTTACATTGATTGATACTGGCGTAGATACACCGATAGCATAAGCTACTTGAACAAGAATTTCATCTGCTACACCCGCTGCTACCAAGTTTTTAGCAGCATGACGCGTAGCATAAGCAGCACTGCGGTCTACTTTAGAAGCGTCTTTTCCAGAAAATGCACCACCACCATGCGCACCTTTACCGCCATACGTATCTACAATAATTTTACGGCCTGTTAATCCAGCATCGCCATGAGGACCACCAATCACAAATTTTCCTGTTGGGTTAATGTGGTAGATGGTATGCTCATCTAATAAATGAGCAGGAATTACACGAGGCACTACGATATTGATGACATCTTCCTTGATTTTTGCCAACATGGTTGCTTCCTCGTTGAAATCATCGTGCTGTGTGGAAACTACAATCGTATGTACCCTTGTCGGATTATTGTCGCTATCGTATTCAATGGTTACTTGTGCCTTGCTATCAGGACGCAAATACGGCATTAATTCCGATTCATTTTTACGAATATTGGCTAATTCTTTCACTAATCGGTGAGAGAATGCTAAAGCCATTGGCATGTATTCAGGAGTTTCTTTGGTAGCATAACCAAACATCATTCCCTGATCGCCAGCTCCTTGGTCTTTGTCTACTCCTTCACCCTCATTTACTCCTTGAGCGATATCAGGAGATTGAGCGTGTAAGGCAACAGTTACCCCACATGAATGAGCATCAAACTGATATCCTTCTTTGTTGTAGCCAATGCGTTCAATAGTAGCTCTAACAATTTCAGGAATCTCAACATAGGCCTTTGTAGTGACCTCACCAGCAACCACTACCAATCCTGTAGTTACCAATGTTTCACAAGCCACCCTCGAATTAGGGTCTTGCGCTAACATTGCATCTAAAATAGCATCGGAAATCTGATCAGAAACTTTGTCAGGATGTCCTTCAGAAACTGACTCAGAAGTAAATAAGTACGACATAATGCCTTGATTTACTATTATTTAAACTTGATTAATGTACTAATGTCAACTGCACCATTCCATATATCTCTCAGATAAAAGTTAGCAACTACCTCGCGTTCATTCCTACCTTGCTCATACTGATAATTACTGCATTTTTTTATCTTTCCAGAGGTATTAATGATGGTTTTACATGAAATTTGGGCAAATATAGCCTTTTTTTCATTATTAAAGCGTTCATCTGTTTCATTTGAAGTGTCTAGATACTTCAGCAACTTCTGAAAGATAAACACGTTATTCTTCATCAGCTTACCTTTATGGTAATTAAAAGGCAACTCAAAGTTTGGATTAAACTCTCCACCATCCTTTAGCGTTAATGCCAAATTCAGCGCACTGATATCTTGAAACTCAAACTGAATACCGATAATGAATCGCTTTTTATCTACTATTTTTTTGGCTTTTGAAATTCCGTTGATTTGATTTAGCTTATCAGCGCCCAATCCCCACACTGTTGCCAACTCTTCAAAGCTTTCTCCTACTTCTCCAAAAGGATTATGCTTACTCGTATCCGTTTTAGTAAATAATGCTTCAAGCATTTCCCGATCTTTTGAAAAATCGGCCAGCAACTTATAATTTCCCCAACCTTCTTTATGCAAATAGAGTTCCTCTCTCAACTCAAAACAGGAAGATAGCAGCGGAATGCATACCAATAACAGCATATACGTTTTCCTCATAATCAAGATTGGCGCGATAACATACAAATGAGGCGAAAGATACAGCTTTTACGAAATTAAAACAGCTTATTTTAAACAAGTTCGAAAAAATAAAAGACATCTCAAGAAGAGATGCCTTTATGAATCTACAATTGAATAGTTAAGCTTGGATGTATAAATGCTGTAACTTCTGCATAAGCAGGTAGCTATGCCATATAATTCATTGACAAAGTCAATCCAGTAACGTCCATGTGATCTGCACAAGGCGAATGACTTTCAAGTAATTGATTAAATTGAACCGAAAACACATCTTCCTGAATCAATTCTAAAAAACTAACAGGATTACTCACTTGACAATTGGTAATGGCTAAACCATCGACCAATTGATCTAAACAGGTAACTACCAGATTTTTAGATAGACTTTTACTATGGTTATGATCACACATTAAAGCATAATTTAATAACTCTAAATCTAGTAAACTCCTTCGAAACGCTCCTTGCCACTGATTACTTTGATTGGTTTCATGCTCTATGCCTTGTAATCGAAGCGGTTTACCTTCATTCGTCATGGGTCCATTTCCATGTCTAGTTTGGTAGGCTCTTGTTACGTAATAGATGGATGGTTCTGCTAAACCATTGCGTTTGATGATGTCTAATGCATTTTTAGAAGTGGTATTTGACCGAGTAACATGCGGAAAAAAACCGTAATCCATATCCAACAAAATCCCTTGTGCTCCTTCAAATACGAACGATTCAAATCGTTTAATCACCTCATGTTCTGGCAAAATCTGCGCAATTTTTATCGTTCTTTCTACAAAGTAAAGAAACTCTTCTTCCGAAATGTCTTGTAATGCTTTTTGATACGCAAGGGTTAGGTGTTGCTGCCCACTTAACTTGCATTTATTCAGGTAATAACGATAAATCGTTTTCAGTTTTTCCTGCAATACTATGGGAAACAACAAATCTTGTGCATACAACTTGTGAGGACTTTCATTTCGTTCGATGGTTGCCCCAAACCCCAAGCCACAACTCCCATGCTTGTTTACGAGCTCTAGTGCGCGATTCCAAGCGATGTCATAAGGAGTCGTCACCATAGCCAGGGAGTCGATGTATAGCGTTGGACGAAATCCTAGAGCGACTAAATTGGTGTACTCATGGGCAATTCCCGCAGGAGAAATGGAACAATATCGACTCATGTAACTCGGCACTCCTCGTAAAGTTCCACTGCCAAAATTGGAGAATACATGGTGTTTACCTTGCCCGTTCACTACGGTATGCCCAGCTTGCTGCCCTCCATTAAAGCGGACTACCAACGCATTGGGCTGCTGAAGACAGAGGAAATCAGTCGTGATTCCTTTGCCTTCATCGCCAAAACCTAGTCCTAAAACGATCGTTGTGGTCTTTGTCATGTTGCTTACAGTTTTAAAATGCCCTCATCAGAAGTAGTAGAAATATCCCCATGAACTTTCGCCAAAGCTTTGGATACCGTAGAAGCGATGGAAGCATCAAAAGCTGCCGTTACCTCATTCAGTGCAGAACCTTTGAGTACGGCAACGGTAGAAGCAATGGTTTCTGCAATTGCATTGTAATCTTCCAAAATAATTAATCGTTCCCCTAACAGCTCTTTCCAAGGATTTAAAATTTTAGGATGATCGCGATAGCTCGCCTCATTAATGTGAATGTGGAATACTTCATACATGCGTTTTGCTTCTTCCAACAGTTCTTCAGCAGAAACAGGCTCACAATTGCTATACCCCATGATTCGTTTTAATGATTCCTCATCGATCCCTTCCCAAGTCCATTCATCGCCAATGGTGAATAAGAATCCTTTTTGCCCTCTTTTTTCAAAAGAATCGGTAGAGGTATGCCTTGCGGCAAATAACCAAGCTAACAAGTAAGATTCCATGTATTGACCGCCACCGCCGCCTTCTAAGTAAGTGGTGGTGAGCCACTGATCGAGTTCTTGCGTACCTGATTCAAACTGCCCAATTTGCAGCGGAAACCGATCCGTAATGTGATCTCCAATGGCTCCAAAGAGTACCTGTGGGCCTTCAACACCGTGAGCTAACAAGGTATTCATCAGTGCACCAAGTTTTTCACGAACCAGTACTTCAGGAATGCGCCCCATACTGCCTGTTACGTCTAAAAAAACCATGATCGGAACAGTTTGTGGGTGCGCATCAGAATCGCGTGATTCGCGGAAGTTTACTCCTTTAGGGTCCATGTCTTTCGACAATGACTTAGAGGTAAAAATATCTTTTGTAGCTTTTGATTTTCGAGTATGCTTTAACACTGAAAAAGCATCGTCTGACCAACTAGAATAACCCATAATTTTCGTATTTTTTGATGAATAAAAAGTTGAGATTGCCATTTCCTATCCTCAATGACTGGAAATGTGTCGTGTTACCAATCGAGTTGATGAAACTTCGATTTGAAATTACGCTTTAACATGGCTCTGTATTTTTGATAAGCCTCAAACGGTTCGTGATCTTGTGCAATCACAAAGTCGATAAATTCGTGGTGATGTGTTTTCTTTAACCGAATGCCACTGCCTGAAGGATCGCCCATTAAGTAAATAGCCGTCTTTTTACACAATTCTAAATCGATAACTGGTACAGCTCTTTTTTCTTTAAAGATTTTAGGTGGATACCAGTTTCGATATTTCGCATTTAACGTGTTCAGTTTGGTATTTTTTAGTGTGAGGTGATAGAATGAGGTAACCACAATTCCATGTGTCTCTGGCACTACAAACACACTTTCGGGATTTATCCCTGCATGTACATAACCTACCTGAGCTAACCAACCCGAAAACTCTAGCATGCGCGACAATACCCACAATACGTGATGCTGTGGTAAGGATTTACCCGATAAGGGTATGGCGCGTTCGTGCAATTGAACGTGCAATTTCCCCTCTTCGAACTTCATGGCCTTAGGCAAATACTTTTTAAAATGCTGTGAAGCTTCATCGGTTAAAGCCATTAAGGTTTGATAGTTCCTCCATGAACGTTGTAATAATGCTTCTTTCCCGTGGTAAATCAGGAACTCACCGTTTGTTCTGAACTCGCCTGACTCATTGTAATATTGTTTTCCAAGCTCATAATTTGTTTTTAATTCATTGAGCTTGGCAACGGCCTCATGAGCTGCTGGGTGACCACACAAATCTGGGTGGATGAGCTTCATGATTTGCTTAAACTCTTCTTTTAAGCGACTAATATCCAGCAAGTCTTGTAACTTATTGGCTTGTTGAATGTCTGCAATTAATTTTTCCGATTTAAGCAAAGTCATAGTAGTTTGTTTTTTTGTGTAATTATTACACTTAATAATATGTGTCAAATATACGCTTTTAAATTTTAACAAACAAATGTTTTGGAATTATTTTGTGTAAAAAATACACTTAACTGAAATAACACAAAATATTCTTGATAAAGTATTACCAGATGATGCAGCTTATACGCACTTAATTAAGTAGAAAGGGAAAAATGAACGTTTCATTAGCGTACGCTGGAATATTCCAAAAAACTATAATCGTAAGCATTCTCTTGATCTGCTTTATGATGCTCTTGAGCGATTAATTTCCATTCCTCTTGATTCCAATTCGGGAAAAAAGTATCGCCATGAAATGAATGGTGGATCAGTGTCAACAGCATGCGATCACAAAAAGAAAGTGCTTGTTTATACACAAATGCTCCTCCCATAATCAAGACTTGCTCATCAGGCTGGAGTAAATGGAGGGCTTGCTTGAAGGATTTTGCTTGTACAATGGTTTCGTTTTGGGAAGGGAGCAGGGTTTGCTTGGTTAAAATGATATTCTTTTTGGAAGATAAAATAACATCTGGAGACAAAAAGGTCTTTTTCCCCATGATAAATGTTTTACCTGCCGAAACCTGATGAACCCGTTCCAAATCGGCAGGCAAATGCCAAGGAAGTTTATTTTGATAGCCAATCACTCGATTTGAACTCATGGCTGCCATAATAATCAAATCAGGCATCAGCTTATTATCTTAAGAGGTAATAGGCACTAAATAAGTCGAAAGCATGATGCTCGGGCAATAGATCAAAATCTTCAGGAAAACTCAAGTTGCTAGGGCGGCCTCCCAACTCTACATTTCGAACATACTTTTGCAACAGGCTAACGATTTCCTCAATATCATCTTCTTGGCTCCAAAGCATCAATTTCGCATCTTCTGCGGAGAGTTTTAATTCATCCAACACAAACAAGATAAAGTAGAGAATATCGTTGGCGGTATTGTATGGAAAAGAGTTGATGAATTTGATCTTCTTATTTTCTAGCAATACAATACTCAACAACTCAGGATGAATACTAATGGCGAGCGTCTCTTGGTCATTGGCGAGTAAGCCATGTAGGAAACAACTATTAAAGTGAGCATGCTGAACAGCAATGTTTTTGTATTGATCATTCACCCATTCTTCTAATACATGATTTACCGGGAAGTAGCAAACGGCATCTAGCTCATAATGCTTAATGTGGTGAAGTGTATGCGTTTCTTTATCAAATTGACAATTCAGCATGAGGTAGTTAATAGCAGCCTCTTCATTATAATGTTCGTAAGGAATGAATACAAAATCTCTATTTACATTGATGCAAATGACCTTATGCCAATGCCCTGCGGTTAATAAATTATTGTTTTCCCAAATTCCCTTCAAGCAATCTAACACAGATGCCGTACTATCCACTCCCTCAAAACTATAGCTTTCAAATAATAGGCATTGATTCCCTTCCGTATCAAACACACAAATATTGAGGTGATTCAAATGGAGTTGTAGGTATAAATCGTATTTGGCAATCAGATTTACATCAAATGAAGAATCTTTGATTTTATATGAAGGAGAAATGGCGATCATCTGTATAGGGTTAAGTATTGATTCAAGTTAGTGCTTTTTGGGCTAAAAACAAACTACCAAGCTTCAGAGAAACTTGGTAGCTTGATGCAATATGATTAAAGCAAATTATTCCCAGTTGCCAGATAGTGTTGCATCAGTTCGAGAACCAAATCGTAATGGCCAACGCTTACGGCTTGGGTGATCTTCTGTACGTGTTTTGTCTAAAGGATGTCGATCTACCACCTCTAAAACCGCAATATCTACCCCTGATTTGGTTTGAATGGTTCCTGCATAGAGTTCAAATTTCTTATCTGTGCCAGGAATAGTGGATAACTCATCAGGATTAAAGTTAGGATATTCTTCTTTAGGGAATAGCTTAGTTGCTACGCTTTCTACCCCAATGGTATCTATCTGGATGGTAATGATATCGCCTTTGTAATAATCTGGATCATCTCTTTTTCGAGGAGTAATGATTTCTTTTTTCTCAGTAATGTATAACTGACCATTTTTAACGAAATCGATTAATGAATCGAAACTAGAGGTGTATAAGCCACCATTAGCAGCTTTAAATGCTTTTTCAGCTTCTCTAATCATTTTTAGACGCTTAATTACATTAGCCTCAGATTTTTTAATGTTTTCAGCCTCAACAATTTTTGAGTTGATGCTTTGGAAAAGTAAGTAGCCTAAAACAACTACTACAGGCACCATTAACAAGGTGAATATTTTCGTCTTAGTCATAGCTATATTAATTTATGCAATTATAGGAATTTTTAGGAAGTAAAAAACAGCAAATCATCCAAAATAACGCAGTGAGCTAGAAAAATTTCCGAATTAAGGCTCATTTCACAAACTCAATTTTATCCCATAATGCTATTTTGGCCGAAAGATACAGGCTTTAAAGCAAAAATGCCACGACAAATTCATGTCATGGCATTTTTTTAACTTAAACCCAATAGAGTATTGGTTGATTAGAGTATCAATCACTGACCAAAGCTAGAATAAATTTTCTTAACTTCCAGTATTTCAAGCACAATTTCAACAAGGTATTTCCGAGATTCGTTGATTTACCACTTTTTTAAATGTTCATATTGATGAAACCTCTGCGTCATATTTTGGAAAACTTCCTATAATCAACCCTAAATTATTTCCTAAAACTGTCAGCCAAGCCGTTCATCTTTTGTGTACTTTGGTCTCTTTCTTCCTGTTGTTAACGTTCTCCAAAATTCCCTGGCATTAAATACCCCATACTCTCCGCTATTCGGATGAGGTCAATCATATTTTTGGCACTGAACTTATTCAGCATATTTCTGCGGTGCGTTTCTACTGTCGTCACGGCGTTATTTAGTTTATCGGCAATTTCTGCTGAACTTAACCCTTGGGCAACTAATCGTAACACCTGCAACTCTCTCGCAGTCAGTTTTATTTTCTCTTGATGATTAAAGGTTAATGGGACTCCTTGCCCAAAAAAACTGCCGCCTTCTTTCACCACATTTATGGCTGTTAATAACTCTTTTGTTTTCGATTTTTTTAGTACATAACCATTTACCCCTAATTGCATTAGTAGTTGCACAAATACTTGGGTATTATACATGGTGGAAATGATGATTTTTAATGCTGGATATTTTTTTCGGAGCATACGTGTGGTATCAATACCATCCATACCAGGCATATCAATATCCAAAATCACAATGTCAGGTTGTTGATCTGTTAACAGTTCAAGCAGTTCGTTTCCATTTGTCGCTACGCCAATAACTTCTAAATTGGGTTCTCGATTAAACATTTGCGCTAAACTGTCGAGCAAAAGTCCGTGGTCATCGACAATAATTAGTTTCGTTTTTTGCATATTATTAGTTGTTGGTACTTTTCTTTTTTGCTGGAATCTCAATGATTACAGTGGTTCCTTCCCTCAGGATTGAATCAAAAATAACTTTTCCTTTTAACTCTTTCACACTAACATGAATATTAGCTAAACCAGATCGCTTTTTCTGTTTTATTAAATCTAACTCAAACCCAATTCCATTATCTTCTGCGGTCATCGTTATGTGCTGATCACTATAATCTAATTGTAAACTAAACGCTCTGGCTTGTGCATGCCTTAAAGCATTACTTAACAACTCTTGCGCAATCCGATAAAGTTCATACTCTTTGTTTAACTCCAAACGTGTTTTTAATCCATATACTTGCACATCTATATGCATCCGGTCAGAAGCAAACGTTTCCTTCAGCTCATATAAAGCGGGTTCCAATCCAAATTTAGTTAATGTATTCGATTTCAACTGCTTTGAAATGTACTCAATTTCTGTTGCTGTTTTACTTAACAAAGCACTTACTTTGTCAAATTCTCCTTGTTGTTTTTGTTCCAAATCTTGTACTTTACCGCCTAATACATCTACGTTTTCCTTAATTACTGTCAGTAAATTATTGACATCATCATGTAGATTTTGTGCAATGTTATCTTTGATTTTTATTCCTGTGTCCATCATTGTTTTCAACTGTTCTAATGCGTGTGATCTATTCATAGCAATCTATTTTTCATTATTCCTAACCCCAAACGACTCAAATCAACATGGGATTTCTCAAGGTGGGCGAATCGTATTTGGTTAATTCTGTTATAATTCATCGTATATTTTATTTATCTATATCACAAAGGTGCGCAATAGCACTGTATTAAAAATCAA
>JBMYQA010000126.1:0-15559 GCA_049600855.1 Flammeovirgaceae bacterium
ACTCTACCATTCTCCCCTCCTCTTCCATTTCAATTAAATAGACCTTTCCTGCAATAGGACGATGTGATTGATGCTGAACTAATTGCCCTTGAATCACATCAAATGTCTCTGCTGTATGGGCTAACTTGATATTTTTTGATGTGATTTCTTTCCAATTGAAACGTCTCCAACCGTGTGTCATCATGACTAAATCAAGTGCTTGTGCTGCTTTGGGTTCGTCCGATTTAAAATAAAATGAAGGTTCTTCCACTGTTCCTTTTAGGTCGGAACTCATCAACATCCATGACAAAATATGGTCTTGCTTATCATCAGCAAAGCTTACGATTTTATCATCCACCACAGCCAAAGACAAATTGGTGGGTACAGGTTTTCCTAAATGATCAGTTGTTCGAATGGATAATTCTACCTTTTCCCGTGGCTCGTACTCCTTTTTATCTGTTTGAAGTGACACATTCAGCTTTTTGTTGGCATTGACAAAGGCCAAACGTTCACATTGTGGCTGCCCTGCTGCATTAAATAAGGTAATTTGTGCGATGCCTGTTGGGAAGTCATGAATTGGAATAGTCAATTGATTCATTCCTTTGGTAGCCCTAATCGTTTGCGCATCATATACTTTTCCTCGCACTTGTGCTACAACATTAACTGCTTCATTATTTGGCGTAAAATAGTTGAATATCAACCCTTTACTGGATCGTTCACTTAAAGCAAGCCCATATGCTTGTTGATTCGATTTTGGCAAAGCATACTGCTTGGCTAACTGCACAGGAGCTGTAATTTTTGCAACATACTGTTCGGCTGCATTTGGCGTAAAAGACACACTCCCCATACCCATATGATAACTTTCGAACGTGGTTACTACATTGCCTTCACTATCCAGAATTTCTCCCGAAACATCCGCACCTTTTCCAAATTCATTGATCGCTTTAAACGCCACGCGATTTTGTTGATTCGCTAATAAATTTCCTCCTTCGGGAAAAAACTGCAAATCAATGTTGTTCAATACAATCGGGATCGATCTAGAAATGGATTCGTAAGTGCCTTCATAATTAAACTTCAATGCCAACAGTCCATCATTCGACTGGAGGTTTTCAGGCAGATTGAACGTAATTACAGCCTTACCCTCCTTATCCGTTTGCAAGGTTTTCGTTAAATACGTTTTCCCATTTATCGCTGCGGTAATGTCAAAGCTAGTTCGTGCGATGGGTTGATCTTGTAAATCTCGAATAGACAAGTCCGCATGCACTGTTGCACCAGGGCCATATGCTTTTTGCTGAAAATCCATCGTCATCAGTAAACGGGGGATCACCACATTCTGAACTTGAATCTTTTTGCGAAAAAACGTTTCTTCACCTGCATTTTTCATCCATTCGGTATACGCAAGTACTTGATAAATGCCACCTGGCGCATTGGCTGGCAAGGCAAAATCACCATGATAAATCCCTGAGTTCACGGGTAATTTCAGCTTGGCGAGTACATTTCCCTTCGGGCTCAACAATTCCACATAAACCAAATCACTCAATTGACTAAACGCATGGGAAGTCCCATCCAATAAATATCCTTTAAACCAGATGTCGTCACCAACGGTATAAAAACTTCGATCTACATGAAGATAAGTCTTTTCTTCTGATGCTACTTTTTGGTATTGCGCCAGTTGTTTGGTGAGTAAAATGAGAAAATCACTTTGTTGCTTTAGTACACCAAAACCGATGCTAACGGCAAGAGATAGTATTAATGAGGGGATGAGTAAATATTTTTTCATGACGGTACAGGTTAAAAGAATTATAATTGAATGTGTATGCGTGCTCCAAACTGATTCATGGTAGGCGCGTTGAAGAAATCAAGTCCTCTTCCGCCTGCATAGCCAAATAAAGCACTTTCGGGGTCTACTCCTGTATAAGAAGTCATCAAAAACAGGTTACGGGCATATAGGCTAATGGTAGCCGTTCTTAGAAATTTTTTAAATCCAGTCTTTTTTGTAGTTGTTGCGTTCCTTTTAGGCTCATTCGATAAGTGATAAGAAAGTTGTATTTCATTGAGTCGGAACCAAGAAGCATTTTGGATGTATGCTTTACCAACGCCACCCAAGCCATAACGCACCCAACGATTCTCAGTAATATCATTTGCTGGATTATAAAAATCTACCAAAGTCGTATTTGGCGAACCATCCATTAACACCCCTTCGAACAAGTAATTTCGGGTAGCACGTTCATTAGCCGTTTGTTCAGATTTTCCATAATAATCAAGTGCTTGTTGTGTGCCATTCCATTGATCGCCTCCATGTCTAAATGTCCAATTCATGGAAAAACTAAAACCTCTCCACGTTACTTTGGGCGTGATCGCTCCTGTAAATCTAGGATTCGGATTTCCTATAATTTGCGGGGTGGTATCCATGATGGGGAATCCATCCGCACCAATAACGAGTTGCCCTGCTGCATCCTTTAAATAATCGGTGCCTACAATAACACCTAAGGGCTCACCTGCTATTAAATTTGTAGAAACTTCTTGAAATCCGCCTATCGGAACGCGTTCTTCATTCAGATTCAAGCTTTTTACTTCTGGGCGATCTATGACTAAAAGCCCTGAGATGTACAGTTTTAACTTTTTATCACTATAACGTCGCGGCATAAAATAATCGAATGACAACTCTAAGCCATTTTGTACAATCGTACCCACATTTTGTAATTGAAACTCATTGTTTTGCCCTATGGGATAAATGGCATCTGAGGTCATATTCCTATAAAATGTAGCATCTAAGCTCAACTGATTGTTAAATAAGCCAAGCGTCATTCCAATTTCATAATTTTGAATACGTTCTGGCTTGAGCGAAGTGGGAATGAAAAGCTCTTGCTGTGGGAAAAAGTTTAAGGCTTCTTGAATAGATTGTTGTGTAGAATTAAATGCAAAATTATTTTGAGCTAATTCAGCTTCCTTAATATTATGCGTCAGATTTCCATAAAACCTCAGTTGATCAATAACACCCATATCGAATAATTCATGCACATTGAGCGCTGCGCCAACAGTAGGCAAAAAACGTGAACGGTCGATGGTTGAAGAATGATACACATTACCAATCACGGATAAATTAGCGATATACTTATAACGAGCAGATACATTTAATCCCAATTCATTTCGCAAACGACCTTGACGAATGGCTGTTTCTGTCAATCTCCCCGCATGTTCCAATGTATAAAGTGCGAGGCTCGGAAATTCAAATCCATCGGAGCGATCTAACCGTCTGCGATCATTACTCCACTGATACGTTAGTTTGGCATCTACCTCAAACGGCCATATCTCAGGTATATCATAGTCCACCGTTAATAAAGAGTTTAACCGATCTACTTCTTCTCTTCGCGATGTTAATCGTCCAGGCGAATAGGTAGCTGATTGTGGCGATATACCGTATATTTCTTGGTAGATCTTTGCATCAAATCCAAACTGGTAACTAACGCGAATCGAATTTCGAATATCCGTCATTAGTTTAATACTCGCCGCCCAATTCTCATCTTCATTTACATTGGGATTTCTACCGATTAACCAAAACGGGTTATCAAAAGCTTGTGGAGCAAAACTACGGGGACTTCCATCTGACAATTGAAATGATGTAGGAGTATGAGGCGCATCACTCAACGAAACACCATTTGCATTATCAAATGTGCTGGGCGTTAAGAACTGACTTGCCAAAATATTCGTCAATACTCCGCCCTGAAATGGCGCATTGTCTGTGGTGCGGTAATGGAATTGAGGTTCAAATTCAAGCTTTTGTTTCAGTTTAAAATGTCCTTTTAAATTGAAGTGATGCTGATTAAAGTCGTTATTCTCTACCAATAAATTGCGTTTATTGACATTTCGATAAGTGACTTGGAAATAGTTTGGTTGATGAAACTCCCCGCCTCTCACTCGGGTGGATACGCTAATGGCATTTGATCGGGTAAAAGCAGTCAGAAAAGCATCAACACCACTTGTATTTAGCGGAGCTTGCCCCGTTCCTGTAAATGCGGGCACTAAGCTTCCGTTGGCATCAAAAGGCGTTGGGACACCATCATATTCTAGCTCCGAGCGTAGCGGCCCCCAACTAAATACTTCATTATCTTGAGGCCCTTTCCAAGTCAATTCACCATGCTCACTTCGCCCTTGAGCATAACGGCTTTGGATTGGTGGCTGCCTACCAACTTCGTCAAATTGAATCCAAGAATTAAAATCTAACAAAAAGCGACTCTTTTCATACGTATAGCCAGGAAACTCTAACGTGTACGTTCCATTTTTGTGCTTTTTAATGGAAGCTGGCGCACCATAATACTGTAATGATTTATAATCATAACCTTTATACTTAAAACCAAACTGGTAAGCATCTTGATTTAAGTTTGCTGCTCCCTTTTTATGGGTAGGAACTTGTTGAGTGGTATCCTGCACAAAATCTTTGATGGATAACTTTTGAGGATTGGTATGACGTTCATACAATTTAGGAATGTCTTTTTGTGTGTACTTCGGCCGATTCTTTTGTAATTTGCTGGCCTTCTTATTCGTGCTGCCTGTTAAAAATGGCTCGGAATTCTTGTCCGTCACAACGATTTTTTGATCTGAAAATCCCACGTATTTCAAGACCACCACATCACCTAAACAAGTAACGATAGTGTATTTGCCATCTATATCAGCGGTAGTTCCTCGACTCGTCCCTTCAATGAGAATAGTTGCACCTAGTAAGGCCTCCCCATTTTCACCTTTCATTACCCCACTAAATACGCGTTTATTGAGGCAGTCTTGAGCAAAAAGGAATGAACTCGGAATGGCATAGAGCCAAAAAAGCAGTAGTATTTTTCTCATAATTGTGTTTTAATTTAATGAAGTCAATAGGTTACCAGCCCCAAAAAATGCAATACTTTTTGGACTGTTGTGTGCTTACCATAACTCAGGGCTGTTTGTGTATAGAGGACAAGCTCTGCACCTGAATTGACAATAAAATGCTAAGTTTTTTTGAAATCAAACTACTTTTCAGTTTGGACAAACGGTTTATTTTCAGGAAGATTGGCGTTGTAATTTGATAAAGCGCAACATGGAAATACTTCCAAATAGAGGCCCTGGTGCTAAAAGTAAGTAGATGGTAGCTGGATTGCTTTCGATAAAGGTATTGATCAATAGAATGCTAAAAATCGTAATGGCAAATCCAATCGAATTCACGATGGTGAGCGCAGTTCCTTTGGAGGTAGCAGGAGCTGTTTGGGCAACTAGGGTAGAAAATTGGGGCGAATCAGCAACTACACTTAGCCCCCAAATCATCATAAAAATCATAAATAATGAAAAGGGTAAACTGTAAATCAGTGGAGATAGTATGCAAGAAAGTCCAGAGATGATTAATGCATAAAGGGCTACTTTGGCATTTCCTAGTTTTCCAGATAATACGCCTCCGAAAGCACAACCTAATCCGCCAATAGCAATGGCAAAAAAGGCGAGCATGGAAACATCCAGTTCGTACTCATTTTTGGTTTGATAGAAGACGAACATACTTGGCACAAAAGCCCAAAACGCATACAATTCCCACATATGTCCGAAATAGCCAAAAGCAGCTAATCGGAAAGGCTTTTCTTTAAAAATCCGCATAAATGCTTTGAGATCCACCTGCTGACTTTTCTTTCGAAAAGGGCCATTTGGCACCATTGAAATGACGGATAAACCACCCCAAAAAGCAAAAAACGATGTGGCAATAATGACATAACGCCAAGGAATGTTTCCAGTAAATGCTTTCAACAAGTGAGGGAAAGCCGTACCCAATACCAAGGCACCTACCAGTAAACCCAATGCCATTCCCAAACCTTTCTCGCGATAATCTGCCGCAATTTTCATCCCTACAGGATAAATCCCTGCTAGGCAAAACCCTGTGATAAATCGCAAACTCAACAGCAGTTCAGCACTGGTGGCCCAGTACACACCCAAATTGGATAATGCTCCAGCAGTTGCCGCCACAAAAAATACTTTTGAGGGAGAAAAACGATCTGAAATGGTAAATAGCGCAAATACTAGTGTTCCGATAATGAACCCCAACTGCACTGCGGATGTCAATTGCCCCACTAAGCCACTGGCTAAATTCAATTCTTGCTGTATGTCTGCAATCACGGCATTGCCTGCAAACCAAATGGAAGTACAAGCAAATTGAGCAATCACAATGGTGGCAATGATATTATTGTATGGATTAGGCTTCAGATTTTTGGTTTTCGGGTTCATAAACTTCTGGTTGTTTCTTTTTAGACAAAAATCGCATTTGCCAAGTGAAAATAGAACCCACAATCACAGGAAACAAAATATTAATCAACCAAAGTGATAAGGTGGCGCTGATAATCATGGCATCGGGAACGCCATACCCGTTACTGCCCATCAGTTGCATGGCCGAAAATTCACGAATTCCCAAATCCGTTAAAAAGCTAAAGTTTGGGATCACACTTTTTGCTAAGTATACCAAGGTAATGCCCGAAAGGATGTGCCCAAGCGGTAATTCAATGCCAAAAAGCTGCAATACAATGAAAAACTGTGTAAAATAGGTCAGGTAACGCAAGCCTGAAAAGCCTAAAATTATCAAGTTATCGCGAAATGTATATTGCTTGATGATTTCGAGGTATTGATAAATGCGAGGCGTTTTTTGAAACACTTGTACCAATTTCCCTGACCTAAAAACCATCAAGACGGTTGCTGCAGCAGCAATCATATACACTATTTGATGCATCCAATACCACTCACTCCGCATGATGCCCTTCCAAGTGAGAAAATAAATTAAGCCAATTCCGCCAAAAAAATAAGTAATGGCCGTTTGAGAAAGACTATTCACCACCATCCCTCCTAATATTTTATACCGCCACTCACTCCTTAGTTGCCACACTCTCCCGAAATACGCCCCTACATTGGTGGTAGATACAAAAGACATCGTCAGTCCCGTCAATACCCCTTTCAATGCTTCAAAAAAAGTAATTTGCTCCAATTTACTGACTAAATACTGCCACTTGAGTGCTTCAAACGACCAATTCACTGCAATTAGACTACAAAGTACGACTAACCATAGTAGATTTTCCCACTGCATTGCGTGCTCCACCGAGCGCATAAAATCGTCATTGAAGTTCTCATCACTTTGTACAGCGCGGTAAATAAAGTAGCCCACCACACTAAGAATGATAATTTTTAAGGCATTTGTCAGATATTTGATTATTTTTGTGTTCACAAGTTTATCATTTTGGGTTTTAAAGCATCTATGGGAAAGATTGCAACAGAACGGATCATTTTGGGAGTAGACCCAGGCACCAGTGTGATGGGGTATGGATTAATTTTAGTCAAAGGCAATAAATTAAGTTTATTACAATACGGAGTCATTCACTTGCGCAAATATGAGAATCACGCGTTGAAATTGCAGAAGATATTTGAACGAATTCTACAATTAATTGATGATTACCATCCCGATGAAATGGCTTTAGAAGCGCCATTCTTTGGTAAGAACGTACAATCCATGCTAAAATTGGGGCGAGCTCAAGGAGTAGCCATGGCTGCTGCCTTATCCAGAGACATTCCCATTGTAGAGTATGCCCCCAAAAAGGTAAAGCAAGCCGTAACCGGCAATGGAAATGCATCTAAAGAACAAGTAGCACGCATGATTACCCAAATTCTAAAGTTTGAAAAAGATGAAAGCTTATTGTTAGATGCTACTGATGCTTTAGGAGTCGCCCTATGCCATTTCTATCAAAAAGGAGACAATAAACGCATGTCTAAAAGTTGGAAATCTTTTATTCAAGATAATCCTAATCGGATTAAATAACTATTAAGTTGCTATGACTTTATCTGAACCTATTTCCACATTAGTTAGAAAGCCATCTCTATTTGAGGAATGGCTTCAGCATCAAGTTCAAGCAAAAGGCTATACAATTCAAAGTCGTACTGATAGGAAGCAAACCCTCATGCATCGCTTAGGTTACGCCCAAGGTGAAATCCTTCATATCGCAAATACAATCCCCTACGCTGCCCAAAAGCAGGCGAGTAATTTATTAATTGTACATCACGATTACCTTTCACTTTGGCAAGATGGAATAGAAGTGGATCAGGTTGGCTGGGAAAGTGAACGCAAATGGAAACAATTGGGAAAGCTATTTTTTGACTTCAATCCTTGCACACAACTCACTGAAAATCATCAACATTACCTCCAATCGCTAGGAGCTTTACAAGAACAATTGTTAACAGACTTTCAATCTCCCACTCATGCTTCTGCTGAATATGAAAAAGCATTTCGCAAAGTCTATCATTACCTCAGGCAACACATCAATCCTCAGGCAAGTAAACACGATGTATTCTTCTTTGCTTCTCAATTTGCTATTTTCTATCCCATCATTCACGCGCATTTTTCATCAACACAACAACCAAAACACTTAAATCACTTCCATAAATTAGGTGAGCTTGCTTTTTCAGCTACTACGCAATCCGTATTAACCGATGCTATAGCTACTGGTGTTGCGCTGTTTCAGCAACTGACAGCACATGCTACCCAACAAGAAAGGCAATGGCAAATTCTTTGGGAATTGGGTCGGGATATTGCTCAAGTGATCGGCAAAAAGTTTACTCAAAAAAACATCGGCCATTTACCAGAAGTCACTCAATTTTTACCGAAAGCTCAAGAAGACTCACTCACAGCAACCGTAAGTTGGGATAGCCCCATCGTGAACAGTAAATTCATCAATTCAGCACTTTTTTTGCCTTACCTATTGCTGATTCATCATCCTCAATTAAAAGAAACCAGTATTCACTGGGCAAATTCGTTGCTTGCAGGAGATTATGAAGAAGCACAAACACAGCATCCCATTTTCGCTCAACAACTTGCGTCTAATCACCAATTCCAATTTCAAAAACAACAACAGTTAAACTTGATTATCGGAGATTTCACCAATCTCTATCACGATAAATCGGAAAGAGGCCATAGCCAAGCTTATGAAAACAGTACAGCTCAACATACGCCTTTTCTCATTCATTCTAGCTATAAACAGCCGAAATTACCGAGCTACCTCAAGCAATTTACTTGGGCAATCGAACGGCTGGCAATAGGAGGAACCATTTGTTGTTTAGCACCAGAAGCATTGTTGCTCACTGACGAATTAGATGGCGTTCGCACTTATTTAGCAGCTCAATTTCAAGAGATTAAAATAATTACAGCTAGTGATACCTATCAAGCCAAGCAGGGCTTTTGGCTTATTTTATCACATAAAAATGTACAGCCCACTAGTTGTAAACTCTCAATAGCTACCAGCTCCCCAAATTTACAATGGGAATCTATTGAAGCAATCAACGGCTTTTGGGGACATCCTTCATGGAATGCCTACCTCCAAGGAATACCGATTATTCGAAACCAAACGAAAAAAACCGCACTTCAAGTATTTGACAAGGTCGCTATTGAATCAACTCCAACTGATTGTTCCGTCATTATCGCACAACAAGGACAACATTGGACGGTACTTACGTCGAGCATGCAACAACTCGTACACCTAACGAGCGAACAACATTATACCTTATCACCAAGCACTCTATCCAAAAAAGTAATTACCCACTTCCAAGACTATTATGGAGCAAAAATTCCAGTTATTAAGGGTATTGAAGCGAAGCACCTTTTACAAGCTGTGCAGGAAATCATGAAGTTTAGCAAACAACTTCCAGTAATCCACAAGTATTCTACCCAGCTTTTTAATTTGTTGCCGAAAGCCCAAACACAACTCATCAAATTTAAGGACTTCGAAGAGATTCGGGCAGTCATTGACCGCTACACACGTAAAATCAAACAGTTAGCCAAAGGAGCACAAGAACGAAAATCGCTATTTCAACGCATCACGCTACAACTAAATTGCATACTTGAACGCCTTCGAGCTCAAGAAGAACTACAAGTAAAAAATGAACAACTTCGTGCAGCGATCAACAGCGAGAATAGCTTTTATTATTGTTATTATGCACTTGCCAAATTTCCAATCGACTATTCATCTTCTTCCTTATTAAAATTAGCTCCAAGGGTTATCCTCAATCACGATTTTCATCAGTGGGCTATGCAGGGAAAAGCCTTGTACCAACTCAATCAATTTGAATTACCAAGCACTTCAACAGCATCCAAATCCACCGAATCAATAGCATTAAAATTGAGTAAAGATTTAACTAAAATCCAGATTGATCATGCACTTTCCATCGAAAACATTCCGCAAGAAGCGTGGAAAATCACTCTTTTTGACAAAAGTATACTCAGCCTATTTCTGAAATCTTCCACAAACCTTTTCGAACAATTTGCTGATAAAAAAGGTTTTTATGACTTTAGTAGGCGTTTAATTGACAATTTATCCAACAGCTATAAAACCCTGATTATCAACGATTAACAAATTTAATCACAATTATTAGTTATTTTTATTGTCAAAAAAGTTATTATTTTTGACAACTATTACTTTTCTTTGTCGTACAATCAAACAACAACGGGGATGTAATCCCAAAAAAATTGCTTAATTTATTATAGAGAAATTCGTTTACTTAATTGTCGGAGGAGATTATGGAATCAAACAACAACATCAAGCTACTAGCAGTCTTATTAATGATTGGGTTTATTGGACTGGCTGAAAATGTAAATGCACAAGGAAGTGATACTACAAAAACAACTTACTTGACTTCCAGCGGTAATACTTATGGAATTGGCAAAGCCTCAAAATGGAGTTTGGGCTTTCACCTCATGTATGCCAAACCCCTTTTCCAATTAGACGACAATGGGTATAGAGACGGTTTTTCTATTGATGCGGAAGTCTTAAGCCCTTCTATCTTAAATGAATCCAGCTTTTGGCAAATCAAATTTGGCGGTCACATCGACTACACAGGTTCTGGTAATGAACTTACCGAAGTAGAATTACAAGAGCCTGCTGGCGAAATGGCTGACTATCGCGTAAGAAACCAATCGGTAGGTTTACACTTGATCGGCCGATTAACTACCAAAGAAATGGCGATTACTCCTTATTTAGATGGAATCATTGGAGGACGGGGCCTCTTTAGCACCCAAATCATTTCTTTGCAAGATCAAGACCCTGATTTTGAAAATACCAGCACTGAGTTTTTAACCGATGACCTCACGTTTATTTATGGCGGTTCACTTGGAGCATTAGTCAAATTGGGAAATAATAGTTTCGCTGACTTCCGAGTAACGTATTCACAAGGCTCTCGCGCTGACTTTGTAAGTCTTAATCAATTTGATGCCGACTTAAGTACCTACCCCAATTACGAGCATACGATTATGGAACGCGTCAGAACTCCCATGCTCTTCTTTAGTGCAGGAGTGGTATTTAACATCACTTCTTCCCACAACGGCAGTGGTTATGAAAGCATTGATTCCAATAACAGACGTAACTCAGGAGGTGTATTCTATGGGGGAACGCGAACCACGCGAAGAAATAGAAATAATGAGGCTTGTGAGCCGACTCGAAGACCGCGTACGAAGAAGAAACTTAAGCTGAAAACAGGTACAGGTAAGCCTAAAGCGGACAAGCCTAAGCCAGCTTATTAAACAAGCCATCAGCTTTTAACGTAATCCAGTTTCCCTGCCAATCGAACCATTCGGTGGCGGGGAATCGTTTTTTGTAATCATAAAAGGATTTGATGTCGTAACAATAGCCATGATAATAATAGTCAATCCCTTCTTTTTGCGAATACTCAATCTCTAACAACATGGTATAGATTCCCAAGCTAAAGTCAGCATATTCTAAATCAAACATGCCGTAAATGCTAGAAGTGGCTTTGCTGCCAATATCTAAAAAACTACAGGCGATCAACTTCGCTTCATCATACACACATACCTCTAAAGGCCGAATGGGGATATTAGGATTGGGGGAAATAAAGTCGTAAATGGATTGAGGGCTATTTTCCTTAAACTTGGAGCGGTGATTCTCGAAGAGTGCTATCTTTTCTTTGGTAATATTTAAGGGCTGTACTTGGTAGGTAAAATGTCTATTCTTCTTGATGATTTTCTTAAATGAACTGCGATGTTTATAGTTTTCTAACTTAATGCGAAGGGGAAAAACCCGGCAGACTTCTTCTTTATGAATACTCAAGTTGTAGCGAAAGAAATGTGAGCCAAAATGACGCCATCCATTAGCTAAGTACTGATCTAATTCATGGGCAGTGACAAATTCAATATCATTTTGTTCGAATATCAGTGATTTAGAAAGCATTTGCATATTTCATACGACGGTTTAAAAGTTAAACAGCCTGATCAATAAACTGTTTATTGCAAGTTTAGTTCAAGTAGTGTGTTACTCCGCTTCAATTACTGCCGAACACCAAACAAGGTAATTTTAATGGCAATAATAATGAAGCAAGGCTTTATGAAAGAAATTCTATTTTTTTGCTTGAAAGCAATAAGTTAAGATAAAAAAAACAGCTCTTCAATCCAACAGTCTTACTATAAAATAACAGACTTTGCGATTGTGCTGTTGATTTTCTTCTCTGCATAAAACAGGCACTTGAACTACCAATCATGTAGCAGGCTTCTTATCAAAGAAATCATCCTAAATCTAATCCCAAGAAGTCTTTCAATTCTGCAAAGAGTGGGTATTCTTCCATTAAATGTTGAAGTTTGTCTGCATCGGTGTACAACTTATTTGCCCCTTGTTCTTGCCCTGTTTCAGTAAATTTTATTTCTGCTTCGATTTCGATCAGGTCATTGGCCAATTCTTGTCGGAGGTATTTTAACAGCTTAGGGGTAAGGCGATTGAGCTGATCTTTTTGGAGAACATTTGTCAAAAATAGCTTAATGGTATTCCCATCTAATTCATAGGTACAGCTCGACATAATGGTTGAAATCACGGGACTATTCGTCACTTCAGGGCGTTTTGCGTAGGCATTCCATAAGGGTTGTAGATCTAGTAAAGCAAAGGGGGTTTCTTTAATATTAGCAGCGGCTTCCTTCGCTTTTCGATCTGCTTCTTCCCGAGCTTTTACCACTTCTGTCACCCGTTGTTGAACCTGCCCTATAGTAGCCGAAGTTTTAGGCGTTGTTTTGAAAGAAGATTGCTGCGGTTGCTTGTAATTTTCGGCACGACTATTCCCGACTACCTGCCCTTTCTTTTCAGCCTGCTGCTGTTTCTTCAGTCTTCTTTTTTTTTTTAATTCATCAATTTCCCGCGCCAGCTTAATCGCTTTATTGATATTACACATTTTCATCAACGCCAGCTCCACATGCAAACGCTGATTTTTACTTTGCTTATAATTAAAGTCACACTGACTCCCAATATTTAAAGCGGTAAGTAAAAATGAGTTTTCCGAAGCTTGCGCTTGTTCTTTATAGCGTTGTTTCACACTTTCTGAGACTTCCAACAATTTGGTCGTTACGGCATCTTTGCACACCATCAAGTTTCTGAAGTGTTCGCATAAGCCCACAATAAATACATGTCCATCGAAACCGTTGCGCAAGATTTCATCAAAAATCAGCAAGGTATTAGACATGTCCTCATTTAGTAAAGCATCAGTTAAGCGGAAATAATAATCGTAGTCCAATACATGCAGGTTCTCAATGGTGGTTTTATAGGTCACCTGCCGATCGGTAGAGAAGGTTACAATCATGTCAAACAGCGACAAGGCATCGCGCATGGCACCATCTGCTTTTTGGGCGATGAGATGTAGCGCTTCTTGTTCTGTTCCAATGCCTTCTTCTCCTGCAATATGCGCCAACTGCCCTGTAATGTCAGTGATTTGAATGCGATTAAAATCAAAAATCTGACATCGGGAAAGAATCGTTGGAATAATTTTATGTTTTTCTGTAGTTGCCAAAATAAAAATGGCATAAGCGGGAGGTTCTTCCAAGGTTTTCAAAAAGGCATTAAACGCCTGGTTGGAGAGCATGTGTACCTCATCAATGATGTAGACCTTTTTTGAACCAGCTTGAGGAGGGTAACGCACCTGTTCTACCAAGTTTCGGATATCATCAACCGAGTTGTTAGATGCTGCATCCAGTTCAATGACATTAAACGAAGTACCATTATTAAAACTGACACATGACGCACATTCATTGCAGGCTTCCCCATCTTCCGTTCGATTTTCACAATTAATGGTTTTAGCCAAAATTCGAGCACAGGTCGTCTTCCCTACCCCTCTTGGTCCACAAAAAAGGAAAGCCTGAGCCACTTGCCCACTATTAATTGCATTTTTGAGGGTGTTGGTAATGTGTTGTTGCCCAACCACCGTATTGAATGTAGAAGGTCTATACTTCCGTGCTGATACTACAAAGTTCTCCATAAGCTATCGCAAATTAATGCGAAAAAGAGAGAAGATAAAAAAATTAAAGAGAAAATTATTCGCAATATCTCGATCTAATAAAATGTGGAGAATAGGTGCAAACCTCACATCTCCCTCACTTTAGATTCACAAAAAAATTCATTATTTTATTAGTACGTTCATCATTAACTACGTCACTAATGAGACACATCACTTACCGTTTTCTGTTCATATTGATTTTACTGGTTGCTGCTCACACTGGTCAAGCTCAAAATACCCTTAGCCAGATGAATCAGTTACGGGTTAAAACCAATCAATCTGGAATGCTTGCATTGGGTGCTTGGTCTGTGGGCAATATTCTAGTGGGTGTAAACCGCTTCGATAAACAAACGGAAAATCAATATTTCTACCGCATGAACATGTACTGGAACATTGTAAATCTTGGAATTGCCACCAGTGGATACTTGAATGCAATAGGCGAATCTTTCGAAAACTTAACCGATGAGGAAAAAATAAAGAAACAACAGAAAATTGAAAAACTCCTTTTAATCAACTCTGGCTTAGACATTGCCTACATGATGGGCGGGCTTTACTTACAAGAACGCGGCAGAAATCAGGAATCACGCCGACTGAGGGGTTTTGGCAAATCCTTGATCATGCAGGGTGGCTTTCTTTTACTATTTGACGGTATTTTGTATTTAAAACATACTTCGAATCGCAAAAAGTATGGGAAGTACGAGATTATTCCCGCAGCTACAGGAAATGGCGTTGGTTTAATTTTTCGATTGAGGTGATCACTATCACTAGTTTTTTGTTTTAGTTCTCAAGGATACAGCATCCACAACGATTAATTAATTCTAAATCTCAAATTAGGATAGATTAATGATGGCTTACTCCTTTTTTTTGATTCTTTCATAGTGTTTTTATCAGCAAAAACTATTTTATGTTTAGGTTTGTAATTAATAATCCGCACAAATTTTATCTTTTTAAAAAACAAAACATTATTCCTATCTATTTTTTGTCCATCAACATAAATGTTATCTGGTAATGGATCTAGGCTCATAGCCCTTACTTTTAATTCAAACCTTCCAGAATCATCTGTTTTTGCACGAAAAAACTCGGTTCTCACTTTAATTGCTATAAGTGTATTCTTAACAGGAATTCCTCTTTCACTTAAAACTAAACCCGTAAAACTCTTATACTGTTGCGAAAACCCAATACTTGGGTAAAAAATTAAAATAAAAAGAATAAGCTCTTCAATTTCTTATATAAATGCGGATAACAGTATTGGTTTTGTGGGTGCTGATTTAGGTATTAA
>JBMYQA010000127.1:0-15479 GCA_049600855.1 Flammeovirgaceae bacterium
TTATTTTTTTGATGTGAAAGCAACTCGTTCTCAAGATTATTACCTCACAATCACTGAAAGCAAGAAGCGATACAAAGACGATGGCTTCTTCTATGAGAAACACAAAATTTTCCTTTACAAAGAAGATTTCAACAAATTTGTTGATGCGTTGAATAATTGTGTGAATCATGTGAAGGAAGATTTGATGCCAGAATACGACTTCAATCAATTCGATGAAGAGGAAGAAGAGGCATTAGACAGCGAATTAAGCTGGGATTAAGCTTCCTAAGTGATCAAAGAATATCGAAAAGCCCTTTGCAGCAATGCAAAGGGCTTAATTTTTTTGATTACCTGACTCGTCGAGGCAGACCTTAATTAAGGGCCAACAGATAAACTGCTGACCCTTAAGCAATCAATTAGGAAATTATTTTTATTCAATAACGAGCTTTTTACTTTGTGATTGACCTGCCTGATTAATTTGAATTAAATACAAGCCTTTTTGTAATGCGCCTAGCTCCAAGTCAATGATTTGAGCCTGCTTGATATTTTTTAGTTCGCGTTGTAAGATCACTTGACCCTTCATATCAATTATGCGTAAATCTGCTTGATAGATGCGCGTTGATAGTAAGAGTTTGATATTGCCATCTTGACTTGGGTTGGGGAACGCGATAAATTGTGGCTTTTCATGCCCAGTATTTGCGCGTGCAGTTACCGCACTCACATTAATGGTGTAATCTTCCACTTCGCTGAAATGTTCATCGCCACAAGGATTGATGGAAATGGCATGTCCAACCCTTACCCGCATACGTGTGGTGCTTACGGCATTTGCAGGAGCAGTTACGTTGGCGCTGTATGAACCGCCACTACCACTGCCACTCAATACTTCTTCATTTGCATCGAAAGTACCATCACCATTCCAATCAATCCAAGCTTTTACTGCTGTGCCCCCCCAAGTATTCTGGGGTGTTACGGTTAATGTGGTTGCGTTTTGACTAGAGAGACTTGTGCTTTGATTGGTGTAATCGGAATACCCTCCAGATTGGTAGGTAGAACTGTTGTCAATTGACCCAAATTGTACACGTTCAATGTATTGTCCATTAGGCGCTCCGTTGGTCACTGCACAATAGCTTGCTCCACCTGTTGCATTTACGGTAATGTAACCTGTCTTTGTTTCGGTGTCGCTGCCATCAGTATTGCTCACAATTAAAGTGACATTAAATATCCCCGAAGTATTGTAGGTGATGGTCGGGTTTTGACTAGCACTGGTTGCAGGAGAACCGCCTTCGAATGACCAAGACCAGGTAGTGGGTGAGTTGCTTGAAGCATCTGTGAAAGAGACGCTTTGACCTGCGTTGATCGTAGTTAGGTTGGCACTGAAATCAGCAATGGGTGGAGTAGGAATACCTGAAATAATGTTGACCGTATAATCTTCTACTTCTCCATCACCAATATCTCCACAGGCACTTGGTGCCGAGTTATACTTCATGGATACCCGCATACGTGTGGTGCCTAATGCTACATTTCCAGCAGGAGTGATGTCTCCGTTTACCGCTGAGTTTGTGGCAACTCCTGCATCAAATGCTAATTCGCCACTATCGTCAAAATCACCATCTTTATTGTAATCAATCCACACTCTAAAATATTCATTGTAAGCTGCACCAGCGAAACCTGGGGTTAACGTAATTGCATTGGCAGTTCCACGAGTTAATGAAACCGTCTGATTGGTGAAGTCGGAATACAATTGTGCATCGGAGTTATTCGAAAAACTGCCCACTTGTACCCCTGCAATCCATTCATATTCTACTCGATTGCCCGCAGATGCACAATAGGTAGGCGTATTACTGCCTGTAACGGTAATGTAAGCCGTTTTGGTTTCTACATCGCTTCCAAAGCTATTGGTTGCCGTGAGTGCTACTTCGTACGTTCCTGCCGTATTGTAAGTAACAGATGGATTTTGAGCTGTACTTGAGGCTGGAGAGCCGCCTTCAAAAGTCCAAGACCACGAAGTTGGAGTGTTGGTAGACTGATCTGTAAAGTTTACGCTTTGACCCGCAGTGATTGTGGTGGCACTTGCTGAGAAGGCTGCTACAGGGGCGTTTCCTCCTGAGTTTTCAGTATGTCCAGCTAATAAGATGCCATTAGGATCTTCATGATAGGCATAATCAAAAAGCGTATAACTCGTTCCAGTTGCGTTTACGGAAAGCCTGAACCAACCGTGTAAGGTATTCCCCGCATCATTGGTAAATCGGAAACCGAAATATGCCTCTTGCCCATCCCAAGTGGTATAGCTATCGTTGCGGATATCGTGTTGATCTGGATAGACTCCTCCTGTTACCCAATTACTAGCGGTAGAGATGGGGGTACCATAAGGTAATAAAGAAACATGACGGGTAGTTCCTTCACAAACTACATCTTTTTCATAGGTTTCGAAACGTAACTTTCCGTTATCGTACCAACATCCAAAATTAGCATTTCCAATATTCAACGAAAAGTATTGCCAAGTACTCGCACTATTTATCGTAATATCATTGATATCGCCATAGATGATTTGATAAGGATTGCTAAAGTTTACCGAAATGCCATTGAAAGCTGGATTAGATACGGATGAGGTGCCACCTGTAAGTGCTGCATTTAAGAAGGTAATGGTACCATTAGTTACGGAATTACTTTCAGCATGAGCACTTGCTGTTCCTGTTAAGGTTAAACTTGCCAAATTTGCTGAAGAAACAGTAATTTGAGCGGATAATCCAGTAGGAAGATTTGCTGTTGTAAAGTGAACGCCTTCTGTAAGTTGGCCTGTCACAGCAAAGGAGGCTCCATTTGTTGCTGTGAGCGTTGCTGTACCTTCAACTTGTCCATCATTAGCTCCGATTTCATTAAAGGTTGTACTGCCATAAATGATGGTTCCTGTTCCCCCATCAGAAGTATATCCAGCTAATAGCGTTCCATTAGGGTCTTCATGATAAGCATAATCTAATAGCGTGTAACTACTTCCATCTGCTGCAACAGCAATCCTAAACCAGCCGTGTAAGGTGCGGCCTAATTCATTTTCGATGCGGAAACCGAAATATCCCGTTTGGCCGTCCCAAACGGTATAGCTATTGGTGCGAATGTCGTGCTGATCGGGGTAAGCGCCTCCCGCAATCCAGTTACTGGCTGTGGAGATGGGGGTGCCATAAGGCAATAAAGACACATTTCTGCTACTTCCCTCACAGATGAGATCCTTTTGATAGGTTTCGAAACGCAAATTCCCAGCATCATACCAACAGCCAAAACGCTGATTGTTAATGTCCATAGAGAATGCCCTCCAAGTAGTTGCGCTGTTTATGGTAAGGTCGGCTTGATCTACATATATTACTTCATAAGGATCAAGAAAATTCAGTTGAATGACATTATTACTGGGGTTAAATAGGGTAGAAGTTCCACCTGCTATCGCTGCATTGAGGAAAGTAATGGTGGCATTACTCACATCGTTACTATTGGCATGACTAGCCGCATTGCCGGAGAAGCTGACTTGTGCGGAAGTTGATGAAGTTACGTTGATTTGGACATTCAATCCACTGGGAATATTAGCTACAGTAAAGTGTGTGCCTTGTGAAAGCTGCCCTGTTGTGGCAAAGGCCGCCCCTTCTTTAGCCGTGATGGTGGCGCTTCCTTCAATACCTCCATTGTTAGCCACATCTTCTACAAATGAACTGCTAGAGTAGGAGAGGTGTGCCCCAATTCCATTTACGCCTGTAGCCTGTAAGTTGGCTGGTTGCCATAACGGAGAGCGTGTAGAATGACTTAAGGCGGCTTCCATGCGGGCAACTTGACCTTGGGTGAACATCTTGTAGCAACTGCCGTAATCCATGTAGTTTTCCCCATTGGGTATACCAGCACCCGCACAGGTTTCTGTGGTTAAATTACAAACCCCTGTATTTACAGTAGTTGGAGGAGTGTCGTCCACATTGTCACCAGGAGCATTACATCCGTTATCAAAGGTGTGTGCAAGGTTTAAGTAGTGACCAAACTCATGAGTTAACACCGAAGCGAACTCTTTATCGGTATTTCCATACAGATACCTTCCATTGTAAACCACACGTGCTAAATTATTATCTGACATGTAGGTGTTTGGATACCATGCAACCCCAGAGTTTGTAGTTGAACCGTCATCGTATAAATCCAACATGATGTAGACATTCATGTATTTGTAATTATCCCAGGCATATTGTTGGATTTGGCTGTCGTAACCGCCACCATTTCCAAAACCTGCTAATGCTGGGTAATAGTTAATGCCTGTAGTTGGGTTTCCATTCGGATCCAGTTGTGCTAGTTTAAAGCTGATATCGAGTGTGGATTTGAGTGGTGTAAAGAGCGCCGATACAGTGTTAAAGTCATCGTTCAAACCTTGGAAATCTTCGTTTACTTTTTCCAATGCGGTTTGGATGATTTGATCATTCACGGTAGCGCCTGCAAAGTCGGTTCCATACACATGGAAAACAACAGGAATCACATAGGTTTGAGCAGTTACTCGGCCAGTTGCATGATGTTGACCAAATGCGCGTGCAAACTGGTTCATTTGTTGGGCTTCTGTAATGGCCTCTGGGTGTTGATGGTAGAAACTTTGCATGGCATGATCGGTGCCACAAGATGACTTGTCTTGAGCCATTCCCAGGTAACTCAAAAAGGTCATTAGCATTAACATAGATAGTTGTTTCTTCATTTTCAAATTTCAGTTTGAGCAATAAGCTACCAACCCTTACCAAAGGGTGAGGGATGACATTTATGCAGTGTTTGACTTTGGACTATAGATTTAGTTTCCAGATTGATTTTTCGGGTTTAAGGCTGAAGGAGTAGTAATTTGTGCGCCAGTTGTTATAGGACACTTGATTACCTACTTAATTCAAATGTAGCAGCTTATGCAGATTTTATCTTCTCCAAAATTATCTAAGACTAATGCTATTTTATCTTGGTAAAGTGAAAAACTGGCGAATAGGTAAAACGATCCGCCAGTTTTGAGTAGTGAGTTGTTCGCCAGTTTATTCAATCAGTATTTTTTTAGTCAACAATTGCGTTCCGATATAAACTTGAATCAAGTAGATTCCTCGAGCAGCTAATCTTAAATCGAGTTCATGTAGTTGACTTTTTCCTAAACTAGTCACAGATTCATTCATGACTTTCTTTCCACTCAAATCCACCACTTGGATAAATGCTTTTGGAATCGATTGATTAAAGGAAAGGTTAAATTGACCATTGCTGGGATTGGGGAATACCGTAAGATTGAGCTTTCTTTCAATGCCAAATGGATTTTGTGCGGCTACACTGGACACATGAATGGTATAATCTTCTACTTCACTAAAGTGTTCATCGCCACAAGGATTAATCGCAATGGCATAACCCGTTCTAACACGCATTCGTGTGGTAGCAACGGCATTTGTAGGAGCAGTTACCGCAGCGCTATAGCTTCCTCCCGATCCGCTTCCGCTGAGTACTTCTTCATTAGCAGCAAATGTTCCATCTCCATTCCAATCAATCCAAGCCTTAGCTGCTGTGGAGGTCCAAGTATTTTGTGGCGTAACGGTTAGTGTAGTGCTACTACTGGTAGAAAGGCTCGTATTTTGAGCAGTATAGTCGGAATAGCCACCTGCTTGATAGGTAGAACTATTATCTATTGTGCCAAATTGCACGCGTTCAATGTATTGGCCATTGGGAGCGCCATTAGTTACCGTACAATAATTGGCACTTCCTATTGAATTAACTGTGATATAAGCAGTTTTGGTTTCGGTATCATTTCCAGCTGCATTACTTACAATTAAAGACACTTCATACGTACCCGCAGTAGGGTAAGTAATTGTTGGGTTTTGATCGGCGCTTGTAGCAGGCGAACCTCCTTGGAATGACCAAGACCAACTGCTTGGGTTATTACTGGATTCATCGGTAAATGCTACCGATTCTCCTGCGTTAATCGTGGTTTGATTTGCACTAAATGCAGCTACAGGAGGCGTTGGTGTTCCATCAGAAATATTCACCGTGTAATCTTCCACTTCGCCGTCTCCAATGTCGCCACAGGCACTGGGCGCTGAATTATACTTCATCGAAATACGCATTCGGGTAGTGCCTAAAGCTACATTTCCTGCGGGGGTAATGGTTCCATTAACTGCTGCATTGCTTGCTGATCCTGCATCAAAAGCTAATTCGCCGCTGTCGTCAAAATCACCATCTTGATTGTAGTCGATCCAAACCCTAAAATATTCGTTATAGGCCGTGCCAGAAAATCCAGGAGTCAAGGTGATGCTATTGGCTGTTCCCCTAGTTAATGGCACCGTTTGATTGGTGAAATCAGAATAGAGCTGCGCATCGGAGTTGTTGGTGAAATTTTCCACTTGTACACTAGCAATCCACTCGTATTCCACCCGATTGCCAGATGATTCACAATAGCTTGGTGAATTTATAGCAGAAACCGTGATGTAAGCCGTTTTGGTTTCTACATCAGTACCAAAACTATTACTGGCAGTGAGCGATACTTCATAGGTACCCGCGGTGTTGTAAGTTACCGTTGGGTTTTGAGTAGTGCTGCTTGCTGGTGATCCTCCTTCAAATGACCATGACCATGTTGTTGGGGTATTGGTCGATTGATCCGTGAATGTGACGCTTTCTCCTTCATTAATTGTTGTCGAATTAGCTATAAAATCTGCTACCGGAGGGTTACCCGCAGGGTTTACAGTAATGTAAGCCGATTTGGTTTCCACATCTGTTCCAAAATTATTACTGGCAGTGAGTGATACTTCATAGGTGCCCGCAGTGTTGTAAGTAATTGTTGGGTTTTGATTGGTGCTGGATGCAGGCGAACCTCCTGGAAATGACCAAGACCAGCTTGTTGGCGCATTGCTAGATTGATCGGAAAAGTTGATGCTTTGGCCTGCCGTAATCGTTGTGGAACTCGCTGAAAAATTCGCTGTTGGGGCTGTTCCTCCAAGGTTGGTCACGGTGATGTAACCCGTAATCGTTTTACTGTCTGTTCCACCTGCATTTGACACCTGCAAGGTGACGAGGTAGGTGCCTGGCGTTTGGTAGGTAATTTTTGGATTTTTATCATAGCTGATTGCTGGTGAACCGCCGTTGAATGTCCATTCCCAAGTTGTTGGGTTATTTGTAGACTGGTCTACAAAATTTACATAAGCTCCCGCAGGAACACTTTGTGTATTTGAGCTAAAATCGGCAGTTGGAGCCACTATGGTAAAGCCTTCTACATTTAAGGTATAATCCTCAATTTCACCTTCTGGATTATTGCCACAGGGTTGGGGTAAATCGTTTCCATAATTCCAATAATGTCGAATACGAAGTGTTGTTTTTCTTCCTTTCGCATGGTTGGGTACTGGAATAGTTACGGAATACGTGGTGCCACTCGCTGGAAGATCTGCAATTAATTCATCTGCATCGGCAAAATCGCCATCTAAATTCCAATCTGCCCACACTGCGAGTTTATTCCCATGACTTGTAAAATTGATCACACTGTTTGCTTCGACAGTCAAATTGTAGCTTGAGCCAATAGCTACATTAGTGGAAAGGTGGGTGTAATCGGTATAACTATCTCCGCCAGTGGTGTTATTGATCGCGCCAATAGTTACATTTTGAATGTATCGTATGCCATTTCCAGAAGTCGATGGAATGCAGGGGTTCACCGCAGGTTGCGCTACGGTAATGTTGACGGATTTTGTATGGCTGCCCAAACCATTACTTACGGTTAAACTGGCAGTGTATGTGCCTTCATTGTAATAGGTTACAGATGGATTTGGAGCCGTGCTTGTAGGTGGAGACGCACCTGCAAAACTCCACGTATAATTGTCAATCCCACCAGTAGAGAGGTCTTGGAAATCAATGCTTTGCCCTTCTTCAATGGAGAGTGAACTCACAGAAAAATCAGCTACAGGAACTGCTCTGTCCAATACCGTAAGGTAGCTTGTTTTAGTTGTGGTGTGATTAGAAGAACCGTTGGAAACCGTTAGTGCTACAGGATATGTGCCCGCACTCGCATAACTGATTTCTGGGTTTTGTACCGTGCTTGTAGCAGGTGAAGCACCAGTCAGGTTCCAATTCCAACTGGTAGGATTTCCAGTGGAAAAGTCTTCAAGTTTAATGGTTTCACCAGTATAAATAGTCGTTTTATGTGTAGTGAATTTTGCTTTTAATACTTCCGCGACTTCAATGTAGGCATATTTGGTGAGGGTATCTGAACCATTGCTATTGCTTGCAATAAGTGAAACGAGGTATTTACCAGCTTCTTGGTAAGTAATGGTCGGATTTGCTTGGGTGCTGCTGCTTGGTGTACCGCCAGGGAACCTCCACTCCAAGGTGCTTGGGTTATTTTGGGATTGATTGCTAAATGTCACGCTTTCCCCGTCTTGAATGCTTGTGCTGTTTGCTGAAAAAGCGGCAATGGGGAAGCCTGAGTTTCCCGCTCCATTATCTATGCTCAAATCATCAATGGCCATCATGATGCCTTCGCTTGGGGTAACATGATGAATGGCTAGGTGTACGGCTTGATTGGCATAAGCAGACAAATCAAAGGTGATTTTTTTCCAACCGATATGAACAGGATCAGAAGCTTTTCGTTTGCCTGCGGCTTCTAGGTAAGGACCATCTGAAATTAAGGTGAAACTTGAAGGACTTGCATCTGTAGTAGAGACTAAGATTCGATAGCGCTGCCAAACTTCGTGATAGTTTTGAATGTAAAATGAGAGTTTAGGATGACCGCCATGAAGCTGCACCTTAGGCGTGATAAACCAGTTGTCGGCATCGGTATTAAAGTTACAGGCTGCCATGAGCAGGTTGTTGCCACTTCTCGACCTGAGCCAATTTTCACTCATGGCAGGACTCGTTTGCTGTGGACTGAAGATCATGAATGCTTTATTCTGATCGCCATTTGCCCAGCTGACTCCATTGAGCTGGTATTCGGTTTCTTGATCGCCATCCACTAAAATAAAGGGAGGCATGTTGATGGCAAATGGACTGAATGTTTCAAAATCCCCATAGCCATTGATTTGATTGGCTGTATAAATCTGAGCATGAAGGCTATTGACCCATACTACCAGTAGTAAAACAATTATTTTTTTCATGATGAATCATGTTAGAAATGTCTTTAACGATGTAAGTAAAATGCATAAAGAAAGTAACGCCTGTTTTTCATAGTGTTAACATGCGTGCATTAGGGGATTTGGATTATTCCACAGGAACGCACATTACATTTGCCTCCCAACCTGCTGTAGGATACATGTCATCCGAAACGAATCGGAAGGTGAGCGCACCAGATGGATTGGTAGCGAGTACTGTTCCTGGAGAATTATAGCTACAAAACCGTCCGATAAGTGGGGAATTTACATTTTCTCCATCGTAAATTTCTAAGTAATCGTATTGGCAGTTTTCCTCGTATTCCAATTTGAAGGTCACAAATTCCATCTTGATTCTTCGACCTTGTTCCCCTGGACGAATGGTCGTGATGGTCGTTTCATTGTTTTGGTAATTGCCCAACATGCCCGACTCGTAAAACTTTCCTGAGCATGTGGTAATCTCTTGTTGGTTGGCGTTGTATTCCTCTGAAATGCGGATGTAATCGCTTTTCACTTTGGTGCTCTGTTCGCCAGAATTATTCGTCACCGTTAAACTGACATCGTAAAATCCTTCTGCATTATAAACGATTTCAGGTGGGTTTTTACCTTGATACATCGGTGGGAAGCCACCAGGGAATGACCAGTTCCAATTGGAAACACTACCCACTAAGTCGATGCTTTCATCTGTAAAGGAAACCCCTTCTCTGGGGAACAACGATAATTTATTTGAAGAAAAATCCGCTAATAAATTCTTATTCACCGCAACATCAGATTCCCATAAACCTCTCCCATAAGTTGCTGCTCGAAGTTTATTGGTTCCATAATGAATGTGCAATTCATTGACAATGGCATTAGGCATGCCTGTATTGAAAGGATTCCAATCGCTTAAGGTGTTATCTCGGTAATAAACGCCCACATCCATACCTACATACAAACCATCTTCTGCAATGTCGTGGTAAACGACACAGTTCGCAGGAATATTGGGTAACGTTCCCGAAACATTGGTCCAAGTTTGGCCTGCATCAGTGGAGGTGTATACTTTTTGATTCGCAGTGTAACCAGAAAAGCTAATGGCTATCTTTTCAGGATCAGAGGGATGCACGGTAATGTATGAGATAAATAAGTTAGGAAGCCCTGCTGAAATCTCACTCCAATTTGCCCCTTGATCTTTCGTGACAAAGATGCGATTGTTTTTAGAAACGTAGATGTAATTGGGAGAGGAAGGCGCTAAAGCCAATTCATCCAATGCACCTAAGCCGAAGCTGGAGATGGTATTCCACGTTTTCATGCCATCTTTGGTGATGCGGACTTCGGCTAGACCTGCTACAATCATATCAGGATCACTTTCACTCATTTCGTAAGGGACAATCCAAGCTCCCCCGCCAGGGTTCGTGATGCTGACATCACCACCTAAATCTCCGCCATTCACCGATTTGTGCCACGACTGACCTAGTTGAATAATGCCGTAAATGATGTTTTCGTCGCGCCAGTTGATGTGGCAATCGCCACCATCTGCACCGAGCCATTCGTGCCAGCGTCCATTGGTATAGACACTCGTGCCATTATCTTGAGAACCGCCACAAATTTTGTTCGGATTCGTTTTGGAAAGTCCTATCCCATAAAATTGGCGAATACCTAATCCCTCGGAAATGTTGATAAAAGAGTTTGCTTGATCAGTTGATTTTACAATTCGACCATCATTGCCAACGAAAAGGGTATTTCCCACATATTCCAACGCATGAACATCAGGATGAATGTAATTAAAATTGTCGGTAATAATCCAAGATGAGGTGTTGGTAATGGTTTGTCCGCCATCTAGTGAACGGTAGGTTTCAATGGCACCAATTTGTAGCTCATCCGCATTGGTTGGAGATATCGCAAAAGCGAGATCGTAGTAAGCCTGAGAATAGTTATCTCCTTCGATGTAGCCAAAAATATTCGTGTCAGAAGTATTCCGTTTGGTAAAGGATGAACCACTATCGGTAGAGCGGTAAATTCCTCCAAATAAATTATTGTCCGATCGGGTATTGAGTGCATACACATAATCGGGCTGTGCAGGCGTAACAGCAATTTGCGACCAGTTTACAGTAGGTATTCCATTAGTGATTTTTGTAAAAGAATCGCCTCCATCGGTTGATTTCCAAAATGCGCCAGTAGTTGCGTAAACCGTGTTTGGATCGTTGGGCTTGAATTCAATATCATCAAAGTCACCTGTTTGTACCACCGACCACGTGGCAAAGCCATCTGTGGTTTTGATGACGCCACTAGAGGATGCGGCAAGGATGATGTTGGGATCGGACGGATGCATCAACAGCTTGTCAATGCGTTTAAAATCGGTCACATCATACGTGAGTCCTGTCGTATTCCAAGTTAAACCGCCATCGGTAGATTTAAGTACGCCAATGCTGTAGGTGTCGGTTGCATTTCCATCGCCAGTAGCGATGTATAACGTATTGGGGGATTGGGGGTCGATGATGATGCTAGAAACCCCCAGTACAGGCAAATCATCGGTTAAAGGTTGCCAAGCATTTGCTCCCAAACCTCCCGAAGTGGTTTTCCAGATGCCACCAGAAGGACTACCAATGTAGATGATGTCTTGATTCTGTGGATGTATGGCAATGCAGTTAATTCTTCCTAAACCAGGTGCCCAATGGCCTGTGATATCAATGGCTGTACGTGGTCCAAGTTCCGTCCAATTCGAAGCAACCGCAGAGGTGCGATGGGTGGCGGCATATTGCTGGGATTCTCTCCAACGAGAAGCGCTAGGAATGCGATCTCCCGATGGGTAAGTCCTTCTTTTCATGAAATGCTCCCATCGTTTAAATTGTTTATAACCACCGCCGCGTTTTTCACGGTAGAGGTAATAGTCATTAAACGATTTCTGAACCTCATAAAAGTTGACGTTCGGATCCTGCATTTTTTTGACCCAATCTTGACCATAAGATTCGGGGAAAATGAAGAGGGTTAGTGTGAGTAAAATTAATCTTTTCATGTTTATATTTCATTTTGAGCAAAAGAAAGCCAGCCCTTAACCTGATGGCAAGGGGGAAAGATGTCGCATCATATGGGGCTTTTGTTAGTTAGTTATCACTCCATGAACGGTAAGTTCTATCAGCCGTTGCAGCTCAAACACGATTACTTAATTAGCACATGAAGTTGTTATTGACGTGATTTTGATCAGCGTCTTTTTTGGATTTTATGAATGATTTACTTTAGAAAGTATGCTCAAATATATTGCATATAATAGGTACTATCTTCCCTGATTTTACCAAAGAATGATGCAATTTTTGCAGTTTATGTATAAAAGCTGATGTCGAATGAACAAATGCGATTGTTTTGATTGTGATGAACGATGTTATCCTTCTGAGTAGCGTATTAAAATTGTATGATTTTGGATGGGAAATTGTCCGATTAAGTGATTAAAAAAATACCTTATTCTTTTTGAGCACCTGCTTAAATCATCAATAAATGATTCAATGCTTTGCTGGTATTTTCTTTGTTCCAGATCAAAAAAATCTTTCTGTAAAAGTGTTGATCTGCGATGGGAACGAATTTGATATTTTGATAAACTTTCTCAATGTGAGGGACTAAGGAAATGGCAATTCCTGACGCTACTAAGGCTTTAGCCATGTCATCTCCTTTGGCTTGAAAAACAACATGGGGTGCAATTTTACCCTGATGAAAAGATGCTTCCACTTCTTTATACAAAGAGCAATTGGTTCGTTCAATGAAATCTTCTCCATCAACTTCCTGAAGTGTGACTTTGTCTTTGAGGGCAAAAGGATGGTTGGGCGGAACGGCAAAGACCAACTTATCTTTACGCACAAGCCGATGATTGAATAGGGTATGATCAAAGGGAATGTATTTTAAAAAGAAGCCATCAATGCTTTTGTTTTTGAGCAGTTGGTGTAATTCTGCTTCTTCTTTTTCGATGATTTGTATTTGGCATTTGGGATATAATTCGTGATAAGTTTTCATGAGCGGGGCAATGGCATTAAAATCAATTTCGCTCACAATGCCTAATTTTAAGGGAACATTTCGCTCCGCTGAAAAGGTGCCCTCCATGTCATTCCAAATGGCTAATAATTGTTTGGCCTTGGGTAAAAGCTGTTGGCCTTCGTCCGTCAAGATGACTTGGCGATTGTCTCGGTAAAAAAGCTTACAGTTCAGCTGCTGCTCCAGTTTTTTTATTCCTGTTGAAAAGGAGGATTGTACCACATGCACCTTTTGCGCAGCTTGGGTGAAATTCCCTGTTTCCGATAAAACGACAAAGTATTTGATAAACTGTAAATTCATTATTGCTAAAAGCGATAGTTGTTATCTAAAAAATCTGTTTTGACGATACAAATATCCTAGTTTACTTTGTATCGTCAAAAACAATCAAGAAATAATTTTTAATCTAAAATAAAGATAATGGATTTTCAGCAGCAATTAGCAAAGATTAAGCATCGAATAGAGGATAACATGCCTCCTGCTTACTTAGATATTATGCATCAGGCAACGAAGGAACTACAGCAATCGGGTATCCAAGATCGAGTGCTAAAAGTTGGAGAGCAAGCGCCTGATTTTGCCCTACTAAATCAAGATGGAAAAACGGTGTCAAGTAAAGACTTATTGGGAAAAGGAGCGCTCGTGGTCACTTTTTATCGAGGCGTATGGTGCCCATATTGTAATGCGGACTTAGCGAACTTAAAGAAGTATGTATCCACCTTTGAAGGATTGAATGCTACACTTGTGGGGATCTCTCCTGAGTTACCTCAATACCTCCAAAAGATCATTACAACGCAGCGGTTGAATTTTGATATCCTTCATGACGATCGAAATGGGCTAGCCAATCAGTTTGGGTTGAAGTTCTTCTATTCAGATGCATTGAAGGGACTTTATCGCGATAAGTTCAATATCAATTTAGAAGTTCAGCAAGGAAATGATGAATGGGCTTTACCCATGCCAGCTCGTTTTGTGATTGACCAAGCAGGCATTATCCAATACGCAGAAAGTGAGCCAGATTACAGGAACCGACCAAATCCAGATGAATTGGTGAGTGTATTGGAAAGTCTGAATCAAGATTATGCAGTTTAATGATTAAAAAAAGATAAAAAGATGAAAAAAGTATTCATTATCAATGGGCATCAAGCCTATCCTTTTTCTGAAGGTAAGCTTAATGCAAGCTTGGTGGAGAAGGCGACAGCAATGCTAGTGGAGCAAGGTTTTGAGGTAAAAACAACCACCATGAAGGATGCGTATGAGGTGGATGAAGAAATTGAAAAGTTTTTGTGGGCAGATGTGGTGTTATTGCAAACCCCTTTGAATTGGATGGGCGTTTCTTGGTCGTTTAAAAAATACCTAGACGAAGTATTGACAGCGGGCATGATGGGCAAAATGTCGGAAGGGGATGGACGAAATGCAGACGCGCCAAAGAAAAACTATGGGCTTGGTGGAAAGCTGAGTGCCAAATACATGATTTCGGTAACTGCAAATGCCCCAAAAGAAGCCTTCAATGATCCAAATGAGACGTTTTTTAATGGAATTAGTGAGGATGAGCTGTTGTTGCCCATGCATTTAAACTTTAAGTGGTTCGGGCTAACGCCACTCAAAACATTCTTCGCATATGATGTGATGAAAAACCCAGAAGTAGCGAGCGATTTTAAACGTTTTGAAACACATATTCAATCAGAGCTGATCCATAAAACAGCGATCTACGCCTGATCAAAAACTCCTCCATCTCACTTGATGGAGGAGTTTTGTTTTTGTAGCAAAGTGTTATTGAATTATAGACAATAGCAGTAGTTTTTACTTTGTGAAAAATACTTGCTATTCTGAAGAAAAAGAAATTATTTGTCATGTCGATGGAAGCTGGGGTCGCACACGACAGACATCTAAGTGTAGATTTCATAAATGAACTCATTAGGCTTAATACGGAAAACATGTGTTCGTAGCAACGTTTTTAAATCCGTTTATTGTTGTGCCAATTTGCGGGAAATTACAATTTGTTGTCAACACTTTTATTTAAAGATCATCCACTGTGCCTTTAATTGCGGGTTTAATATCTTTCGGTAAATGTTTTTTCAAGATATTTAATGCTTCTCTAGCATTTCCTCTTCCAATTAGTGTACCTTCAGGGTGCTGCACTTCATATTCATATTTGTCTCCTTCGATCATCATTCCAATAACAATAGGAGTATCATTTGTATATGGATAACCTGTGCATCTACTTAGACAAAGCCGCATCATGCTCGTAAATGGGAATAACTTACCAACTATTTCGTCCTTCATAGCAACTTTTATAAAGCCTCTTAAATTCAGAAATCGATCATTCTTTAGATATGAGTTCCAAGTATATGCTACCTCTCTATTTTCATCAAATGCAGATGATTTCTCATTTGGAATAACTATTGGGAATTTTTGTGATAA
>JBMYQA010000128.1:0-15452 GCA_049600855.1 Flammeovirgaceae bacterium
GGCCGAATCTATGTGGCCAATGAAGGGATTAATGCCCAAATTAGTGTTGGCGAAGCTAACCTAGACCAGCTAAGGGCTACTTTGAATGAAATTACTTTCTTAAAAGATATCCGCTTAAATATTGCTGTAGATGATGATGGAAAATCCTTCTACAAGCTAAAAATATTAGTAAAACATAAAATCTTAGCAGACGGCCTCAATGATGAAACCTTTGACGTAACCAAGAAAGGCCAACACGTAAACGCTGAGCAATTTAATGCATTGCACGATCAAGAAAATACCATCGTCATTGATATGCGCAATCATTATGAAACGGAAGTAGGGCATTTTGAAAAGGCAATTACGCCAGATGTAGATACTTTCCGTGATTCTTTACCCATTATTGAAGACATGTTAACCTCCCACAAAGAGAAAAACCTACTGATGTATTGTACAGGAGGTATTCGTTGTGAAAAGGCAAGTGCGTACTTTAAGCATAAAGGTTTTGAAAATGTATACCAATTAGAAGGAGGCATTATCAAATATGCTCAGGATGTAAAAGCCAACGGACTTGATAATAAGTTTCGGGGGAAAAATTTTGTATTCGACGAACGATTAGGCGAACGTATTTCTGATGAAATCATTAGCAATTGTCATCAATGTGGAAAACCGTGCGATACGCATACCAATTGCAAGAATGTAGCCTGTAACTTGCTGTTCATTCAGTGTGAGGAATGTGCAGCGGAAAAAGAAGGCTGTTGTTCTACTGCATGCCAAGATACGATTCACTTACCCGAAGAAGAGCAAAAGGAGTTGCGGAAAAAGAAGGATACGGGCATTCGAATTTTCTCAAAAGGAAGATTTCCTAAGGAATAACTCATTACACGATAAATTTAATCAGAGGCGATGGCTTTGAAGTTGAACTAATGAAGCGAATGACATGGCAGCAAAGTTTGTAAAAGTAGAACGTTTTTTTGACGACAAAGAAACCCTCATTCAAAATAGTATCCTTGCATTAGAAGCTACAGGTTTTACCATAAAAGGTGTAGATGAACGTGGCGGGTTTATTTGGGCAAAAACAGGGGTAAACATGTGGTCTTGGGGAGAGGAAATCCTCGTGAGCATTTCCGCAGATGGAAATGTGTCCATAAAAAGTGAATGTGTATTCGCCACTCAAATTTTTGATTGGGGGAAAAACAAAAAAAATGTTTATCGTTTTTTTGAAAATTTAGCTAAGATTGGTGCTGTAGGCTCCTAACACAACTTCGAGCTACATTTAAAATGAAAGAAATTACCTTAGGTCTAAAAGAAAATTGGAAACAGTTTTCGCTTTTAGTACTTATTAATGCATTTGTTGGTGGAATGGTTGGATTAGAGCGTGCCATTTTACCCGAAATTGCAGCGCAAGAATTTGGTTTAGCAGTAAAAACAGCCATCCTTTCTTTTATTGTGGTATTTGGGATTACCAAAGCCATTACCAACTATTATGCAGGTGCCCTTGCCAATCGCTTTGGACGCAGAAAACTATTGATCGCAGGCTGGATTGCCAGTATTCCTGTTCCATTCCTCTTAATGTATGCGCCCAGTTGGAATTGGGTGATTTTGGCAAACCTATTTTTAGGCATCAACCAAGGCTTAGCTTGGAGCAGCACCGTAGTGATGAAAATTGATTTGGTAGGCCATAAGCAGCGTGGCCTTGCCATGGGCATTAATGAGTCAGCAGGTTACGTGTCTGTAGCCTTACTTGCCCTGCTCACAGGATGGCTCGCCAGTGAAGTGGGATTACGACCTTATCCCTTCTATTTAGGCATTGCCTTAGTGGTATTTGGACTGTTAGGAAGCATCTTTTTAATTAAAGATACCAAACACCATGTCGCGAAAGAAAGTACTTTTAGCCAAATACCACGGTTAAAAAGTATATTTTGGGATACCACTTGGCGAAATAAAATTTTAGGTTCCGTTTCGCAAGCAGGTTTGGTCAATAACTTAAACGATGGCATGGTGTGGGGAATTTTCCCCTTATTGCTCGCCAAGAAAAACTTTACCCTAGAGCAAATTGGTGTGATTGTTTCCATTTATCCGGCCGTTTGGGGCATTGGGCAGTTGTTTACTGGAAAGCTAGCAGACAAATACAATAAAGCCAGTATTTTGTATTGGGGAATGTTGCTACAAGCCCTTGCCTTACTAGCATTTGTGTGGGCATCTTCCATGTTTCACTACATCCTGTTGTCCATTGTGCTTGGCTGGGGAACAGCCATGGTTTACCCCACCTTTTTAGCTACTGTAGCAGCCTACACACATCCCAAAGATCGCGCAAAAAGTATCGGCATCTTTCGACTTTGGCGTGATTTGGGTTACGCCATTGGCGCACTTCTTACAGGGTTGATCGCTGATTTTCAGGGCATTGATCAATCCATCGTATTTATTGGTATGCTCACGTGCCTTTCGGCATTGATTATTCGAATGCGCTTGGATAAGCAGCATCTTTAATGCATCTTGTCCTTCCACAATCTTTATCTAAACGAAGTATGCGCAAGATCATTCAAAATATCGCTTTTGTTGTTTTAGTGATTATTTTATTGGTAGTTGCTTTTAATTTTCATTTAGACATTCCCGTACAGGAATTAAAGCAAGAATATACCAACGCTCAATCGCAATTTATTGATGTTGATGGCATGCAAGTACATTATCGTGATGAAGGAGCGGGAATGCCGATTGTCCTCTTACACGGCACAGGAGCATCCTTACATACTTGGGACGATTGGAGTAAAGAACTTACCAAAAAATATCGAGTCATTCGTTTAGATTTACCCGCTTTTGGACTTACAGGGCCTCATCCTTCACACGATTATCGTCTAGAAACTTATGCCAGCTTTTTACACCAATTTATTCACAAACTCAGCCTAGATAGCCTTTACTTGGGAGGAAACTCGTTAGGAGGGAATATTTCTTGGTTTTATGCGGCTCAATATCCTGAAAAAGTGAGGAAGTTGCTCCTATTGGCTCCAAGTGGTTATCCTGATAAAGCCTACAAATCGCCTAGCGTATTTCAATTGGCTAAAACCCCTGTGGTGAACCAAATTCTTCAAAACATCACACCCAAATGGTTTATTCGCAACAACCTGCAACAAGTCTATTTTGACGGTAATAAAGTGACCGAAGAAGTAGTTACCCGATATCATAAAATGGCATTAAGAGCAGGAAATCGAGCGGCCTTTATTGCACGAGCGCAAACAACATATGTCGATCATGCTGAAAAATTAAAAAACATCGACATTCCCACTTTATTACTTTGGGGAAAAGAAGACTTATGGATTCCCGCTACTATTGGCGATAAGTTCCAAACGGATTTACCCAATGCTAAACTAGTCGTATTAAACAATGTTGGTCATGTACCCATGGAAGAAGCACCAACAGAAAGTCTCGCTCCTGTGTTAACATTTCTTGCAGACTGATGCAATTCTTTTTTGCGCATTTTCTCATAAATCGCTCATTTATTTCTTAACTTGAGTAAATACATGATCTTGTAAATGCTCCTATGAAGAAATTAATGTGTTATTTGTGTTTCGTTTGGGTGCTGTACTTGTGTAGTTCGGTAATGACTTACCTACCTACTGATCAAGAAGGCGAAGAAGTAGCCGTTTGCTTATCGGAGGAAGAGCAAAAGTTGTATCAGCTCATTACTGACTATCGCAAATCTAAGGGCTTAGATTCGATTCCACTCTCCCGATCGCTCACCTATGTGGCACAAGCACATGTAAAAGATTTAGAGATTAATACTCCGATTACCAATCGTTGTAACATGCACAGTTGGTCGAACGATGGTGATTGGACAGCGTGTTGCTATACGGGAGATCATGCACAAGCCAAATGCATGTGGAACAAGCCTAAAGAATTGACGAACTACACGGGCTACGGTTTTGAAATTTCGTATGGCGGCTTTGGAGCTTATGAGGCTAATGCCACCGATGCCCTACAGCAATGGAAGGGCAGTAGTGGTCATAATGCGGTTATCATTAATCAAGGCATTTGGAAAAGCTCGAAGTGGCAAGCAGTAGGAGTCGGGATATTTGGGAGTTACGGAGTCGTTTGGTTTGGCAAAGTGAAGGATACCACATCAACTCCAGCAATTTGTTTGAAATGAGTACCCCCAAGATCAACAAAAAACTGCCAACTGATTGATTTACAGTTGACAGTTTTCTGGATGCCATTGTTAAAGTTGGAAGCTCGAATTACAGCTGGTTTATGCTCTTTACAAGTCGGTCAAAAATCACATCTATTTCGCCTACTCCTTCAATCGACTGATATTTACCTTGTCCTTGGTAATAACCAGCTACAGGTAAGGTTTCATCGGCGTATACCTTTAAGCGATTATTGATTTTTTCTTCGTTTTGATCATCTACCCTTCCCGAAGTCTTTCCACGTTCTTTCAAGCGTTTGATCAATTCTTCATCGGGTACAGAAAGTGCCAACATGCCGCTAATCGGCGTATTTTTTGAATTCATTAATTCATCTAAGGCTTCAGCTTGTGCTACGGTGCGGGGAAAGCCGTCAAAAATAATCCCTTTTACATCCCCAACCTCTTTTATTTTGTCGTCAACCATACCTATTACCACAGAGTCAGGCACTAAATTTCCTGCATCCATATAGCTTTTAGCCAGTTTTCCGAGTTCGGTACCTTCTCCTAAATGCTTTCGGAACAAATCTCCTGTAGATATGTGTACCAGGTCGTATTTCTCAATCAATTTTGCACTCTGCGTGCCTTTCCCTGCCCCTGGAGGGCCAAATAACACAATATTCAACATAAATAGTTTAGGTTATATATGATCTCTTAAATCTTCTTGCCTATAGTAGTGCTTATCACGAATAGTTTATTATGTAAAATATCACCTCTTTTTCCGTCTCTTGAATCATCAAAAAGTTTAAAGCCATAAAGGATTCTGCACTTTTTGATGATTCAATAACCGAAAAAATCTAGTGATTTTTCCAATAACAAACCATTCGTGATAAACACTAGTTATTCCCTTCTTCAAAAGGAATTAAGAGTGTCGGTAAATATAGAAGGTTTGCCAAGAATATCAAACATCAAACTTTTTCTTACATTTAAGTATTTCCTTCAATATTTATCAATTCCAAATTGATCTACTTGCTTTGGTAAACGATTCCTAGTTATTTTCGCCTTCAAAGAAGAAATGAAATGAGATTATGCTGAAACTCGCAAAAAAAGTTATCCTCGCCTCACAATCACCCAGACGGCAACAGTTATTGGCAGATTTAGGCGTGGAGTTTGACATCCGAACCAAACCCATTGACGAGGTTTTCCCTGACGAAATGCCTAGTCATCAAGTTGCAGAATACCTAGCTAAGCTTAAAGCCCAAGCCTTATTGACTGATTTACAAGAAGATGAGCTATGCATTACTGCGGATACGGTAGTTGTGCTCAAGCAAGAGGTTTTAGGAAAAGCGCAAGATGTACAAATGGCCAGAAACATGCTTGAGCAACTTTCAGGTAACCATCATGAAGTCATCACAGGGGTTTATTTAAGCACCTTAGCACATCAAGTTTCCTTTAGTGTTTCCACAAAAGTACATTTTCGTGAATTGAGTGGTGAGGAAATTTCCTACTATATTGATAAATTTGCTCCGTTTGATAAAGCGGGAGCTTACGGTATTCAAGAATGGATCGGGATGATCGGGATTGACCACATCGAAGGCTCTTACTTCAACGTCATGGGACTGCCTACTGAACGCTTGTTTCGGGAGTTGAAGCAGTTTATGAAGAAAGAGGTGGTTTAATGGTTAAAACTGTTTATATCAAGCAGTTCGTGGGGTTAGCCTGACAATTTGACTGAAATTTTAAACAACACTTCAAGTTGGTGTAGATTTCGATATGGGAAAAGCGGAAATGAAAAGTGGGATAGTGTGATACTACTTTTCGCTACAACCAAAAACATTAACAAAAAACTATGTTGCTAGCAGAAATAACTTTAGCTGATATTTTAGGGAATGCGCAATATGCTACTCCCATATTTGCAGGAGCAATTGGATGGATCACAAACTATTTTGCAATTAAAATGCTCTTTCGGCCGCGTATCGAGCAAAACTTTTACCTATTTAAACTTCAAGGGGTATTTCCAAAACGACAAGAAGAATTGGGCTATCGTTTGGGTCGAGTGGTTTCCAGAGAATTGTTCTCCATGTCTGAGATCAAAGAGAAAGTGGATAATGATGAGGTAAGAGGACAATTAAAATTAGCGATTGTTAGAGAACTAGAAGCTTATTTAATCGAATATACCCAGAATAATAAGCTCGTTTCCATGTTTGTCAATGATAAAATGATTGACAATATCAAAGGAAAAGTAAATGAAAAACTCGATGATATGATTCCAAAAATGTTGGAACAATTCTCTACCAAATTGGAAGAGATTGACATCGAGATGATTGTTGCTGAAAAAATACATAACTTCTCACATGAGAAATTAGAAAACCTGCTGATGAGCATCATCAAAAAAGAACTCAAAATGATTGAAATATTAGGAGGTGTTCTTGGGCTTATCGTAGGATTTTTACAATTGGGCTTGATTTTGCTAGGAGATATGTATCAATAATTTAACCCTTTCCGTAAATGCAATAGATGACAGAAGAAAAAGTTATAGCAGTTAGTCGATTCGATCTCTTGGTAAAAGAGTATCAAAAGTTGGTATCCTTTGAAATTTGTTACAAAGAAGAGTCAAGACTAATGCGCATTGCCAGCGTGATCATCATGTGGTTTTGCCCTACTTTCTTAAGTCATTTTACAAGTGTCATTGGAAATCGCATTTATTTTCCGTCTCGCAAGTTTATCGAAAAAGATGAATATGGAGCCATGCGTACCTTGGCGCACGAATTGGTACATCTCTTAGACCAGAAACAGGTCAGCAAGCCCGTGTTCATGTTTAGCTATCTTTTTCCACATTCATTGGCTATTGGTGTGTTTTCATTTCCATTTTTAGGCTGGTGGGCTCTATTATTTTTATTGTTTTTAGCCCCCATTCCATCTTGGCCTCGATTTTATTTTGAAAGTCGGGGTTATGCCATGAATGTATTAACAGCCAGAACATCACGAAAAGAAGCCATTCTTCAGAGTGCCATTCAACAATTTACTGGATGGAATTATTACCGGATGTACCCATTTAGCGATGCCGTAGAGCGGCAAATTACTACTTGGGTGGAAAAAGGTGAAAACGGCCAAGATAAAATTCTAATGAAAGTGTTGCTGATTTACGAAATGGTGCATGAAAGTTAAGCAATTTTACCTTGGTTTTTAGGAATGATGATGCGGAATGATGTTCCCACATTCAGCTCGGATTTCCGAACATATATTTTCCCTCTATGGTATTCTTCTACAATCCGCTTTACTAAGGTAAGGCCTAAGCCCCAACCCCGCTTTTTCGTGGTAAATCCAGGTCTAAACACTTGCTTAATCTTCGATGGATGTATCCCTTTTCCCGTATCGTTGACATCAATAATGACTTGGGTATTGTCTTTAGAATTCTGAACATAGATGTCTATTTTTCCTTTACCGCTCATCGCATCTACTGCATTTTTACACAAGTTTTCAATGACCCATTCAAAAAGTGGCACATTCATCAAACAATTCAAATCTTGAGAGAAACGTGGAGTGACTTTGATTTTTACTTTAGAGGATACGCGTTTTTGTAAATACTGTACAATACCAACCACCACATTACCCGCATTCGCCACCTTCATGGAAGGCTCTGAACCAATATTAGAAAAACGAGCCGTGATCATTTCCAAGCGTTTGGTGTCTTTCTCCATCTCATCGCAAAAAGACTGATCGAAGTTGGGATCGGTACGCAGTACTTCAATCCAGGCCATTAACGAGGAAATGGGCGTTCCGAGTTGATGAGCCGTTTCTTTGGCTAAACCCACCCATAGGCGGTTTTGCTCCGACTTTCGGGTGGTGCTGAAAATCACGTAAGCTAGGCCCGCTAATAACGCTAGTGCGGTGAGTTGAACAAAAGGGTAATATTTTAATTGCGTAATCAGCGAAGAGTTTCGGAAATAAATGAATTGGTTAATGCCAACCTCTTCTACTTTTATATTTAGCGGTTTATATTCCTCCTTCATCACTTTCAGCTCCTTGCGCAAAATAGCGCGCTTAGCTTCATCAGAGGCTTTTTTAGGAAAGTCAATATTTCGATGATAAGGTAATTTACCTTCATCTGGAATTGTACCTCCTTCCTCTATCAAAATCACAGGAATCGAGTGATTTTCTCCAATGACCTTATCAAACAAAAAAGTAAGTGCTTCACTAGAACCTGATGAAGCAATTACAATCTCCTGTGCCCGTTTAAACAGCTCGATCTTGTTTTTCTCTCGTTCAGCAAGTTGTGTTACCAATGAGTTGGTATAAATAATGGAAGCTAATCCAATCACTAAAGCCAAACAAACAATGACGAGTTGGATGATATTCTTATTGTCGTAAATCTGCATATAAGTAATACTCAAAAAATAAGTTCATGATTTGTGGTAGCTTATTTTGATGTTAGCTAAGGCGATAAAATGCAGTCCTAGCAGCGCTAAGATAAGTTTTATTAACGAAGGATCGTATCAAAAGAAGCAGCAGAAATCGGGAAATTATTATTTGAGGATTACTAAACTTGAAAATATACCTTTTATTGGGTTTCAATAAGCAATATCTTAAAAAAAGTGCTCTTTTGTGATAAAACGTTGAAAGGCTTTAGTACTTACAATGGAAAGTTTATGCACAAATAGCGCATGTTACTTACAATATCCGTTCATGTATTCTTTGGCTTCATTCAAACCAAGCTCATAAGCTTTCCCCCAATCCTTACAGGCAGCATCTTTATTTTTAAGGTAATAATGACTGATTCCCCGATTGTTGAAAGAACCTGAGTGATGAGGAGTTAACACCAACGCTTTGGTATAATCAGCGATGGCTTCTTCGTATCGACCCAACTTCAACTTACAATTTCCTCGATTAAAATAACTAGAAGTAGCGCCAGCTTCTCGACCTAATTGCTTGAGCCATCCAATTGATTTGCTATACATCACTAAGGCTTCTTCGTATTTTTTCATTCTTATTTGCAAAATTTCACCCGCTTGATAATAGGTTTCTCCTGCATCCACCGGAGCCAAAGCTTGTGCTTTTTTGAAATCTGCCAAGGCTAATTTCCAATGTTCTAATTCCATGTGTGCTTGCCCGCGATGCATGAAATAATCCGATTGCCTATCGTCCAATTCAATCGCCTGATTAAAAAGCGTGATTGCTTTTGTATAATTTTCTCCTACAAAATGCTCATATCCCGCATTGTATAAATAAACAGGGCTTAAATCCGTTTGTCCTTGCTGCGCTAAGGATTTATTTTTCTCATTCTCCTTCATAGCTGTGTACAGTGAAGGCGAAAGCTTTTTAAGGTATGCTAATTCAACAGGAAGTTCCGTAATTTGCGAGCCTGCAATGTATAACTCTTTTAAGTTTTTCAGTTTAGCCATCTCTTTCGGGATCTCCTTTACATCAGTATTGGTTAGGTCTAGTTCCCTCAAACTCGTTAGGTCACCAATTGCTAATGGCAAACTACGGATTTTACTTCCATGTAAATTCAATACTTCTAACTGAGTGAGTGCACCAATTTCAGGAGGCAGCTGAGTAACTTTTGTAGAATGAAGATTCAATTTTTTCAATTGAGTGAGTTTTCCAATACTGGCGGGCAAAGCAGTCAATGGACTCTTTTTAAGATTCATGCTTTCCAACTTGGTCAGCCCTCCAATTTCATCAGGCAATTGGGTAATTGTTGTCCAATCAAGATTTAAGTTTTTGAGTTCACGCAGCTGTCCAATTTCTTTTGGTAATCGCGTTATTTTAGTGCTGCCCAAATGCAAATAGGTTAATGCCGTAAGTTGCCCAATCTCTTTTGGAATAGCCGTAATAAAGCTATTACTTAATGATAGACTTTTTAATTTCGAAAGATTAAATACTTCTACAGGTAGTCGGGTAATATCCGTAACTGCTAATTGAAGGGTAGTCAGCTTGGTTAATTGTCCAATTTCTTTCGGTAATACCGTAATTCTAGTACGATTGAGCGACAACTTTTCTAAGTTGCTCAGTTGACTAATTGTTTTAGGTAACTGATAGATATTGGTATCATCTAAATCCAAAACCTTGAGTTTTTTACACTTTTCAAATCCTGTAAACAACCGCTGGATTTTTGTTCCACTCACATCGAGCTCTTGTAAATTTTGGAGTTGATTCAATTCAGTTGGAAGCTTATTGAAGCTCGAAAAGGCGAAAGATAGGCGTTCCAAGTTGGTGAGTTTTCCAATACTTGACGGCACATTTGCGCTGATGATCTCAAGCACTTTCAAGTTTTTGAGCTTACTAATTTCATTGGGTATGATAAACGGATCCGCCTTTTTATAGGTTCCCTCAGCATCTCTATACGCATTTCCAATAATTAATACTTCTAACTGAGGAAGGTCTAATACTTCGGTTGGAAAGGTAGCGACTCCAGTTAAATTCAATGCCCTGGAGGTATCGGTCACTTCATCCAAAGCGCAAACAACGTAGTACGCTTGGTCTAAGACTTCAAGGGTATAAGGTTTTCTTTGTGCAAGTGCCACCGTACTTAATCCAATTAAGAGTAAGGTAAATAAGTGTCTCATGTTTGAATCATATTTTGTGTTAAAAGTTGCGTGATTCCGTGCCGCGCAAAATTACCGATTCAGTTGAATAAAGCTAATGTCTATTCATGATAAGAATACTTGAATTTTATTGCCAAATAAATCCAGCACATAGCCTACGGTGCAACTCCTAAATGTAGAAAACACAGCTTCCAACAACTACTCTAATTTGCCAAACTCCCCTAATTTCCCTTATTTGGCAACTTTAAGCAGTCAGCCATCCACTTTAACACTCACTGCTGATTGCGCTGTCACATATCATCTTGTCAACAATAACATCATTATGGCATTAGCAACAATTGATTGGGTAGTAATTATTGGCTTCTTATTGCTAATTGTGGGCGTTGGCCTGAGCTATACCAATAAAGCAGGTAAAAATATAGAAAGCTTCTTTCTTGGTGGACGTAATTTACCTTGGTGGATTGCAGGTACTTCTATGGTAGCTACCACCTTTGCAGCCGATACTCCACTATTAATTACCGAATTGGTGGCCAATGATGGAATCAGTGGGAACTGGCTGTGGTGGAATGGACTCATTGGAGGAATACTCACCACCTTTTTCTTTGCTAAATTGTGGCGCCGAGCCAATATTGTAACGGATGTAGAGTTTATTGAGCTTCGTTATGCAGGTAAGCCCGCGGCTTTTTTAAGGGGATTCAAGTCAATTTACTTAGGTGTTTTTCTGAATTCGGTCATTATCGCTTGGGTAAACTTGGCTTTAATGGCGCTCATTGAGGTATTTTTTGATATCCCAAAAGGCGAACAACTTCAATACGTAGCCATTGCCATGATCGTGGTTGCCCTATATTCTTCCTTATCTGGCTTATTAGGTGTAGCCATTACTGACTTTATTCAATTCATCATCGCCATGGCGGGTTGCATTGTTCTTGCAGTCATTGTCGTGAATTCTGAAAAAATTGGCGGCATTAGTGGACTACAAGAAAAATTACCAGCCGATGTATTCAATTTCTTTCCTCAACTTTCCTTTTTTGGAGCGGCAAGTGTAGCAGAAACCACAACTGTATATACCGTAGGTTTTGCCAGCTTCTTTGCTTTTGTAGGGATGCAGTGGTGGGCCAGTTGGTATCCTGGAGCCGATCCTGGTGGTGGCGGGTACGTGGCACAACGGATTATGAGTGCAAAAAATGAAGAAGAAGCCACTAAAGCAACGTTATTGTTTCAGATCGCACACCATGCCTTACGCCCCTGGCCTTGGATTATTGTAGCTTTGTGTGCCATTGTGTTGTATCCTGAATTGTCGACAGATGATAAAAAGTTAGGCTATGTGCTGGCGATGAAAGAGTTTTTGCCAGATGGCCTCAAAGGTTTATTGCTCGTTGCCTTTTTTGCTGCGTACATGAGTACCATCTCTACTCAATTAAATTGGGGAACTAGTTATTTAATCAATGACTTTTACAATCGTTTTATTGAGCCTGAAGCCGATCAAAAACGATTAGTACTCGCCTCCAGAATTGGTACCGTGGTCATTATGATTATTGGACTGGCAGTTACTTCTCAAATTAGCACCTTAGAAAACGCCTTTAAGTTTATGATTAATTGTGGCGCAGGCTTGGGAATGGTATTAATTTTACGTTGGTACTGGTGGCGAATAAATGCTTGGAGTGAAATTGCAGCAACCCTAGCACCTTTTATTCCCTTTAGCATCATCACCTATTACAATGCTACCTTACTTGACCCTAAAGAAGCCATTGTTTTTCCATATGGGTTTTTCATTACAGTAGCATTCACCACCGTGGTTTGGCTAATCGTTACCTTTGTAACTTCGCCTACTGAAACCTCGGTACTCAATAAGTTTTATCAAAAAATCCAACCTGAAGGTGCTTGGGGCGTTGTGAGAAGCCGACTGGGTATTCCTAAAAAACCATCAGAACTACCCTCATTATTTTTGAAATGGTTTGCAGGTATTGCTTTAGTGTATGCTTTCCTATTCTTCATGGGCAAAATCATCTTTGGCGATTACGTTAATGCACTGTATTACTTAGCAGTATTTGGCGTAAGCGCCTTCTACCTTTCTAAAAAACTTTAACAAAAAAAAGAGGCAACCAACTGGCGCCTCCTTTCCCATTGTTTATTTCAAGAATCAATTCAAATTATTCCTTCACAAAACGTTTGGCGAAACTTCCATTTTCGTTCACCAATTTTAAGATGTAGATACCTGAGTTCAATGCGCTAACATCCACTGCACGATTCTCTTTAGAGATTTGTGCAGTAGCGATTAGCTGTCCACTTACACTATACACATAAGCCTTAGATGGCCCTGAATTAATATTAATCGTTAATACACTGCTCACTGGATTAGGATAAATCACCAACTCTACGCCATCTCTGAAATCAGGCGTACTGATATTTGCTTCATTGATCGCAATGCGCGCACCGCTATCCACACAAATACTCCTAGTTTCAGTTGAGCCAAATGATCCTCCTGAAGCTAGCGTGCTCCCTCCACTAGTTAAGGCATATGATCCATTGCCATAGCTACAGCAAATGCCATCACCATAAGAATCATTAATGGTAAAATCATAACACCCATCAGCTAAGTCGAAGGTTTCTGTAATGGTTTGATTGTTTCCATAACCACTACCTGAAGCAACTGTTGTACCTGACGCATTTCTCAATGTCCAACTCGTTTCAGAACCATAGTTATCCGTCACTAAAGTTAAAGTAACCGCAGTTGTGCCTCCAGGAGAACCCCCACCTGTATTTCCTGAGGAAACTTGGATATTATCAATGGCAATATCGGAACTCCAACCGCTACCTGAAGTCGCTAAAAATCTTAGTTTTACAAGCCCGCCTAAATAACTAGCCATATCTACAGTAGCCGATCGCCAAGCTGAACCTTGACTTCCAGAGATACTCCAAATGTTCGTCCAAGTGGTTCCATTATTATTGGTAGCTTGCAACACTAAAGAACCCATTGCTGTACCATTCATGTGGTAATCAAAGTTGAAGTCGATGTCAGACTCTCCAGACAAATCGAAACAAGGACTATTGAAGTAAGCGGTTTTGTTAGGGTATCCTGTACCATTTCCAGAAGTTTCGAGGTACATGTACCAAGAACCATTCGAGCCACTAGCTGGGCCCGTACCACTTGAAGGTGTTCCATTGGAATCTCTTGTCCAATTGCGATCGTCTCCACTTCCCTGCTCCCAAGCTCCTACTCCACTCTCAAAACTCTCATTGTAAGGGAAAGCAGCAACGGTAGATGAACACGTCCAAGTAGGTGCTGCTGCATCTGTAGTCACATTAAGCGTGCTGGTATAACCGCTATTATCGCTTGAGCAATTGGTTCTTACTCGACAAGCATACGTTGTGCTCGCATTCAGTCCTGTTACAGTGTATGAAGTCCCTGAAATGGTCGCCACAACACTTCCATTTAGCTCTACTTGATAGGTTGAAGCACCTGAAACGGCATTCCAACTCAACACAAACGAACTTGTGGTGATTGATGACGAAGCCAAACCTGTAGGCGTATCACACGGGTCAGGGTTTCCCCCTCCACCATTCATCGTATGACTTCCTAAATTACTAAAATCGTCTTGTGCGTTTACCGTCCATTCTGAAGTAATATAGGTGGTATTAGGAGAATTTACGGTGGCATTTCTTACCAATGTTCGATTTTGCGCAAAATTTGTGCTTCCTCCATTAAAGTTACCAATTACATCGATCAAGGTTCCATTCTTAAATAAAGCAACTGGATCGTTGCCATTAAATGTCACTGCACCAGATCCTGTAGTGACATCAGCTTGAGCAGTTACTGCCGAAGTGGCTGAAGAATTTGCAATCACAAATACATCACCATTTGCAAGCGTACCACTTAATGCATAAGATGAACCCCAGCTTCCTGAGCCATTTGTTTGTTTTTGGATGGTATAACCATTCAAGTTCACACTCGATCCTGTAAAGTTGGCAATTTCTAATGCTTTGTTATTGGAAGAGCCTTCAATGTATTCCGAGAAAAATAGCTCAGTAGCAGCTCCACCACCTCCGCCACCAGAACCAGTAGGCGAACCATTCACAATGTTACTTGCATTGCTATCACCATCGCCATTAAAGGCCATTACATAATAATAATACGTTGTACCTGCACTTACTGAATGATCTGAATAGCTTGTTACATTAGCTCCCAAAGAAACCACTTGCGAATACGTTGACGCATTGGTAGATCGGAATACTTTGTAACCTGTTTCATTCGAAACATTTGTCCAAGATACTGCAATCGAAGAAGTGTTTGTTGCAATTGAAGCGGTAGGAGCTGCAGGAGGATTACCACCACCAACAGGCGTAAAGCCCCAAGCACGAGCAGCTAAATCTGGGTAATCAATATATGGATTTCGGTTACCTTGCTTTTCGGCAGTACGATTGTTTCGCGTCATTTCTGTTGCGTCTACAGGATCAGCCAAGTGCCATTGGTACAATACATTAATGTCTCCACTCGCAACGATACTTGAAAGCGAACCTGCCGTGTTCGGGTACATGGTGTAGTAGTAAAAAATAGCTCTTGCCAGATTCCCTTTATGGTCTTCGCGAGGCTCAAAGATAGAACCATCACGCTCACTCCAATGATCAATATTTGAACTCGGCGTTGAAGAGCTCGAAGTGTAAGAACTTCCATTTACACCATACCAATTGTCCGTGCTTGCATCTGGAATTTCATCAAATGGATGATTAGATCGGGCACTATTCACACTGCCATGCGTAGGAAACAGGTGATGAATATCCGATTTCATAGGTTCTGCAGATCCAAACCA
>JBMYQA010000129.1:0-6842 GCA_049600855.1 Flammeovirgaceae bacterium
ATCCATTTCAGGTAATGCTTCATAAATGGCAGCAGGTATTTTTTCCTTCTCTACACTTTCGCCAGCTTCTTTCCAGATGCCATTTGCATCAAAGCTGCAATATTTGTAAACTGCCTTATGTTGGAAAGTAATAATGTATAAATTGTTCACTTTTCTCCATCCAAATAATAGCTTTTCACCAAGATATTTCTTTTCGAAAGCAGTGGTGATTTTTTCGGTTGGCTTTACCTCTTGACCATCCTGATTTTGTGCTTGTAATCCTATAGTAAATAGGAAACAACATATTAATAGGAAGTTTGTTTTTTTCATTGCTAGTAAAATAGATGAATCTTTTTTTAGAGAAACGTTTATTTGCCCAATCTGTTGCCAGAACAGTCCAATAAACCATAAAAATCAATCGTTGTTGGTGTAAGAAAGTCAAATAATTTTTACGAAATACGCATGGATAAACCGATTATAAAGACATAACATGGTATATTTCATGCACCACTCAGCCATTGAGCAAGCAGGTATCTCTAACTAACGCATACTAATTTGCACGATTTATCGTATCATTGCGATGCTTATTCATCAGCAATAGGTGCTCACAATTACAACAGAAACTAATTCACTATTCTAACTAGTTCAAACCCATTGATAACATACATTTAAATCTTATTGGAAACTTAATAATATGAGACAAGCAGTACTATTTATTTTCTTTTTACTGGCTTTCAGCAGTTTACATGCGCAAGACCACTTTCCTTTAAATGGAATTACCGACAATCGCTCCAACAGCTATGCCCTTACTAATGCCACGATTTACGTTGATCATCAAACGAAACTTGAAAAAGCAAGCCTCTTGATTAAAGATGGAAAAGTGGTAGAAGTGGGTATAAATGTAACGATTCCAAGTGAGTATACGCAATTAGACCTAAATGGTAGATTCATTTATCCTTCGTTCATTGATTTACATTCTACGTATGGGATGCCCGAAGTAAAACGCCCTGGTTTCAATTGGGGATCTAGTGAAAAAATTACTCCGCTCACTAAGGGAGCTTACAACGCAAATGATGCTATAAAATCAGCCTTTAACGCTTCAGAATCTTTTCAAGCCAGTAAAAAAACGGCAAAATCAATGCGAGGCTTAGGCTTTGGTACTGTATTAACATTTCGTCCTGATGGCCTTGCTCGGGGCACTGGTGCTGTAGTCACTTTAGCAGATGACGTGGAAAATAAAGTCATTTTAAATGGAAAAGCCTCAGCACATTACTCGTTTTCTAAAGGTTCATCAGAACAAAACTATCCCATTTCTTATATGGGTTTTGTAGCAGTACTGCGACAAACCCATTACGATGCGCAATGGTATCAAACGGCAAAAAATGAAAACTTTTTCGATCATACCCTAGAAGCTTATCATGCGAATGCAAAACTTCCCCAGTTTTTTGATGCAGGAAATTGGCAAGATGTATTAAGAGCTGACAAAATTGGAGATGAGCTTGGCAAACAATACATCATCAGAACCAAAACGGATACTTACAGACGTATAAAAGCGCTCAAAGGCACAGGAGCAACCTTAATTGTCCCGATTAATTTCCCAAAAGCTTACAAAGTTGAAGACCCTTTTGATGCCCGTAATGTCACACTCGCTCAGATGAAACACTGGGAATTGGCTCCAACTAACCTTGCTCGCCTTGCCGAAGCTGGCATAGCATTTTGCATTACTGCTGCTGATCTCAAATCAAAAGCAGCATTTTTACCTAATCTCAGAAAAGCCATAAAAAATGGGCTTTCTGAAGAAGATGCATTAAAAGCGTTAACCAGCACTCCCGCAAAATTAATTCATGTTTCCGATCAAGTTGGTAGCCTTAAAAAAGGCATGATTGCCAATTTCATCGTTACTTCAGGAAATATTTTTGAAGATAAATCCAAAATCCACCACAATTGGATTCAGGGAAAACCCTATGTTATCAAAGCAATTGACGACAGCAAATACAATGGACTGTATACCTTAAACATTGGAGAAACGTCTCATAACTTAGAAATCAACGGGAAAGCGGGTGCTCCTGCTTTCAAAATTGTAGTGAATGACAGTACTACCACTAAAGTAAAAGGCAGTATCAAAGATGGCCTCATTACCTTAAGTTTTAAAGCCAAGAAAGATGACCCTGCAAGCATTCGACTTTCGGGTTGGTTTAATGGAGCCAATGAGTTGACAAAATATGGTTTTAAAGGAAAAGCGGAGCTATTAGATGGTTCCATGGTAGATTGGAATGCAAATTTTCAAAAAGAGTTAGCAGAGAAAGAGAAAGATGACAAATCAGCAGAAAAAGAAGAAGAAAAACCCGAAGTAGGCGATTTGATCTATCCTTTTACAGCATTTGGATCTACTGAAATCCCTCAGCAAGAGGACTTTATCATTAAAAATGCGACGGTGTGGACCAATGAAAAAGATGGTGTGCTTCAAAATGCAGATGTGATTGTGAAAGGAGGAAAAATTTCACGAGTAGGAAAAAACTTAAGTGGTAATGGCTTAACAGTGATTGACGGCACAGGAAAGCACTTAACTTCTGGAATCATTGACGAACATTCCCACATTGCCCTCCGCAGCGTTAATGATGTAGATGTCGTATCGTCACAAGTGCGTATGGAAGATGTGGTTGACTCTGAAGACATTGACATTTACCGCCAATTGGCTGGTGGAGTAACCGCCGCTCAATTGCTACACGGTTCTGCAAACCCTGTAGGGGGACAATCCGCACTTGTTAAGTTAAAGTGGGGCGTTAGCCCAAATGAGATGCTCATTCCAGGAGCTGATCAATACATCAAATTTGCACTGGGAGAAAATGTAAAGCGATCGAGAAGTAGCAATTCAATCCGTTTTCCTCAAACGCGTATGGGAGTCGAACAGATTTACATCGATTATTTTACGCAGGCGAAAGAATACGATGCAAAGTGGAAAGCGTATAACAAGCTATCAGCCAGTGCCAAAGCCAATACACCTGCTCCTCGCCGAGATTTACAATTGGAGGCCATGGCAGAAATTCTCAACAACAAACGCTTCATCACGTGTCACTCTTATGTGCAATCAGAAATTAATATGCTCATGAAAGTAGCTGAGCAATTTGGTTTTACGGTGAATACATTTACCCATATTTTGGAAGGATATAAAGTGGCTGATAAAATGAAGGAACACGGTGCTGGCGCTTCTACCTTTGCCGATTGGTGGGCCTATAAATACGAAGTAAAAGATGCCATTCCCTTTAACCCTACATTAATGCACAATGAAGGCGTTGTGGTAGCCATCAACTCCGATGATGCTGAAATGGGACGCAGACTCAACCACGAAGCCGCGAAATCAATAAAATATGGCGGCATGTCCGAAGAGGATGCATGGAAAATGGTCACGTTAAACCCTGCAAAGTTGCTTCATTTAGATCAACAAATGGGTAGTATCAAATCTGGTAAAGATGCCGATCTTGTATTGTGGTCTGACAATCCTTTATCCATTTATGCAAAAGCCGAAAAAACATTTATAGATGGCATTGCTTATTACGATGCTGAAAAGGATAAAGCCCTTCAAGCATACATTCAGAAAGAACGTGCGCGCCTGATCCAGAAAATGCTTGACAAAGGGGGTAAAGGCAGTAGCAAGGGTTGGCAAACACCTAAGCCAAAATATAAAAAACAATTCCATTGTGATGATTTAGAAAATCGTCAGTAAATTACTCGCCTGTTCCATTGAGTTTGCCAAAGCGTAATCAATGTAAGCTTTGGCAAACTTTATTCTTTTAGCACTTTTTTGGAATCATCAACACTCGCATTATGAAACAACTCCTTTTTGGACTTTTTGTAATTGGACTCCTTACTTCTTGCGCAAAAAAGCCATTGACTAGTGCTGAACGTAACTTACTCGTTAATCCCAAATCCTTTGAAGCTTACAATATCTTTTTTGCCAACGCGGATAGTATTGGAAAATACAAAAAAGTAAAGTTTGTTGATGGAGGAACCGAATTGGAGTTTCAGTTTGAATCTAGTAAAAGTGATTCTAACGAACTATTTATCAATAATGTCATCGCTATCGAGGCGAATAAGTTAGAAGCAAAAGTCGCCTATGCCGCAGAAAGAGGGGCATTAAAAATTATCAATAAAGGAGGGATCAAATTCCATAAGCTGAATGATTTATTTGCCTATGGCGATGATTCTCAATTCTATTTACTCGAAACCAAGGATAAAACGCCAATTGGTAATTTACTACAATACCGTAAAGATAAAGTAGTGTATTTCCTCGTCTTTTTTGGTGTATATTTTGATGATAAAACGGACTGGGAGGACTTTATCTTACCAAAATTAAAGGCCATTGATGAATTTGTGACACAACCAAAGTAATCAGCTACAAGTCCACTGAAGCACTAGGCGAATTTTTCACCTTAATGAGTTCCGCTAAAATACTAATGGCAATTTCTTCTGGCGTTTTACTATAAATTTGTACACCTATCGGCGAATACACCTGATCAATTAAATGACGCGCTATTCCCTCCTGCTCTAGCTCTTGAAAAAGCGTTTTCACTTTTTCCTTGCTCCCCATCATTCCCAAATAACGAAACGTTTTTCCAATTAGGCGTTTTAATATGACCTTATCTGTTCGATAGCCAAAAGACATCAACACCACATAATGATGATCACCTGTTGGAATGTACTGATCGATCTCGGTATAATCAGAAACTTTCACAAACCTTGCACTTTGATTTAATTCTATGGTATTCAAATCATCGCGATCATCAAATACCGTGATGGCAAATCCAAGTTGTTTGCCAATTGTAGACAGCGCTAAGCCTACATGCCCTCCACCTACGATCAATAACTGCGGTTGAAAACCAATATCTTCTATGCAATTCCATTTTCCATCATGAGTTAAGGCCAAGTGGAACTGTTGTGGTGCGGTGTGTTTGGATTGGAAATCAATTCCAACTTCTGTGAGTTGTAACAAACCATAAGTGTGAGTGGTAACTGCTTTCAAAATAGATGCTACCAATGGAACAGCTTCCTGAGTTAAGGAATAAAATGCAATAGTTTGTTCACCTGAACAAATCATCCCCGATTTATTTTCCTTGATCCCACCTTGATGAATCTGCCGTTTGATAAAGGGGGCAAATTCTGCTTTTAATAAAGTTTCTTTACACCATTCCACCAGTTTAAATTCCATAATCCCCCCTCCAATCGATCCCCATAAGAAGCCTGATTCACTAACCAACATTTTAAAACCTTGTCGGCCAGGGCTACTGCCACTACTATCGATCACATACAACAACACCACTCGATTTCCTGTTGATAATTCTGCTAACAGCTTCTTCCAAAATTCTTCTTGTAATCGCATATGAAGTAATCTGTTTTATTGAAACCAAATGGCGCTGAGCGCATAATAGAGAGCCATTAAAGCTGAAAAAAGTGCGCTGGCTAAAAAACGCCACTCCAAATTCACTTTATTCTGTATGAGGTAATTCGCAGCAATGGAAATCGGAATATTGACGGCAAAAGAAATGAGCCCTATTTCTAATAAATTCCAATCGATTTGATCGTATTGGGCGGAAAACAGTTTTAAAAATAAAATATGCCGAGCAATCCAAATCGGATTAAAATACAAAATGGCTAAAGCCGTTCGCTTCATGGCATCTTGAATGCCATTTACGGCTCCTACCTTTTGATCGATCCATTTAAAATAATTCGGAATTTCAAAAGCATAGACCGTACAACCGATCAGCAAAATTCCCAGCATCCGTTCCCACAAAAACGCATTGGAAATGATCGCTGCCAAAGTATCACCCGTAGTATAAATTACTCCACCACGAATAATGTTTGACACTTTATATTCGAACTTCATGCTATTCTTTTGCTGTAAGTATGTTGGATTCTTGTTTAGCGTAAATGGGCAAACCATACAAGCCTGTTAAGACCTTTTCGTGCGTATAAGGCGCATCAAACGCCAGTTGATATGCTCCATTAAACGCTTTTATGGCATGCTGAATGGCAAAATAAGCTCCTATCCCGTACATGAGTGGCGGTTCACCTACAGCTTTTGATTTTAGAATAGCCATCGCTGTACTTTCAGTATCTAACGCTTCAATTACGACTTCTTTGGGCACGGAATAAATATCGGGAATTTTATAGGTAGATAGGGTACTTGAATTCAAGTGTCCCTGCTCATTATAGTTGATTTCTTCCATGGTCATCCAACCCATCCCTTGCACCAAACCTCCTTCAATCTGTCCTCGGTCAACCATCATATTCATGCTTTTTCCAAAATCATGCACGAGCTTCACCGAATCAAATTCATAAGTTCCGCGCACACAATCTACGGTTACTTCCGTAAGTGCTAAACCGTATACATGATAAGCGAATGGGTGCCCTTTCTCTTTCGTTTTATCGTAATGAATCACAGGTGTTGCATAATGCCCATGTTCCGTTAAACAAACCCGATCTAAAAATGCCTGTTCAATGAGTTGTTGCCACGACAGCCCTGTCGGTTTACCCGCACTAAATACCACTTCATCCTGAAAAGTAATCGCATCGACACTCACATCTAAATGCGTTGAGGCACAGCGTTTTAAACGATCGTTCAATGCATTACATGCCAATTGCAAGGCTTTACCATTCAAATCGGCTGTAGCGCTAGCAGCACTTGGAGAAGTATTTGAGATACGCGTAGTGTTGGTCGTTTCTAATTTTACCAAACTCGGCGAAATGGAAAATAATTGTGCCGCAATTTGGAGCATTTTTGTATTCACCCCCTGCCCCATTTCTACGGCACCTGTGCTTATACCCACACTTCCATCATGATAGATATGCACCAATGCTCTAGCCTG
>JBMYQA010000129.1:6852-15414 GCA_049600855.1 Flammeovirgaceae bacterium
ATAGGCGTTTTAGTAAATGATATCCCAAAACAAATCGGCATGAGTGAAATTCCTTTTTTTACTTGCTGATGCGTTTGATTGAATTGATTTACTGCTTCAAAAGCTTGATTAATGGGAAACTTCTGATTCAACACTTCCCAAGTATGTTTCGCTTCTGCTCCTGCTACAAGCTGTCCGTAAGGAAACTCATCGCCATCATGAATGAGATTCTTTTGCTGTATTTCATAAGGCATCACGCCCAATTCATGAGCAGCATGGGCAATCGCTGATTCCATCACAAACATGCCTTGTGGCCCACCAAAACCTCGAAATGCAGTATTCGGAGGCAAGTTAGTTTTACAGCTAAACGCCGTAGCTTGTACATGAGGAATGAAATAAGCATTGGTGCAGTGGAATAAAGTTCGTTCCATCACTGCGGGTGACAAATCTGCTGCTGCACCTGCATTTTGGTAAAAAGTGACCTCATAAGCAAGAATTTTTAAATCTGCCGATAAACCAATCTTATAATCCGAAGAATAAGGATGACGCTTCCCTGTCATCTTCATGTCATCCATCCGATGTAACACTAGCTTGATGGGCTTATTCACGACTTGCACACCCAATGCTGCCATCACCGCCCATGGAGTCGCCTGATCTTCCTTACCACCAAATCCACCACCTAAACGATTCACATCGACTTCAATACGGTGCATAGGCACACCCAATACCCGCGCAGCAGTACGCTGCACAGCCGTTGGGCCTTGCGTGGAAGAATATAACTTCAGATTACCATTCTCTTGAGGTACGGCATATGCACCTTGTGTTTCAATGTATAAATGTTCCTGACCATTCGAATCCGCTTTTCCTTCAAACACATACGCGCATTGTTCCCATGCATGGTTTACATCTCCTAAGTTGAATGTTCGGGGTTCACACGTAAATTGCGTGTATTTATGCGCTTCCCTCGGGTCGGTAATTACTTTTTTCTTTGTATAACTGATGTTCACTAATTTCCTTGCCTTTTGAGCAATGGCCTCAGTTTCTGCGATGATTAACGCAATTGGTTGCCCTTGAAAATGCACTGCTCGATCGGCAAATAAAGGTTCATCAGGAATAATGCCTCCAATTTGGTTTTCACCAATAATGTGTTTAGCCGTCAGTATTTCAACCACACCAGGATAAGCCTTGGCAGCGCTGAAATCAATCTGATCAATTAGCCCGTGAGCGATTTCGGCTCCTACAACTGCCCCGTATAATGTTCCTTTTAGGGTAGGAATATCATCTACATAAATGGAACGCCCAGTTACATGACCATTTGAATCTATATTTTTCATACTAATTCTTCTAAGGTTAATTGATTGGGGAATAGGGTAAGGAAATGCGCAAAAAATAGTTGTTGGAGCAATAGTCGTTTGTAACTCGCAGTACCTCGTACATCACTAATTGGACTGATTTCTTCTTGCATGGCTAATTGCGCTTCTGTTACAACTTCTTGTGAAACCTTCTTCCCCAATAATGCTGCTCTTGTATTGAACAAGTAAGTAGGTATTGGCCCGATTCCTCCAGCAGATACATGCACATCTGTAATGAAATCATCGTGTAATGAGATGCATAAAGCTGTATTTACACTGGCAATATCCAAATGTGTTCGTTTACTTACCTTTTCGAAATTAAAATGACTATTGCCTGTAGGTATCGAAAAAAAGATGGATTGAATAATTTCCTCTTCTTTTTTGTCCAGCGTTTTATATCCTTTGTAAAAATCTTTCAGGTACATGGTTCTGGTTCCATCATTTCCTTTCAGCACAATACTGGCATCTAATGCAAGGAAAAAAGCCGTCATGTCTCCGATGGGTGATGCATTTACAAAATTGCCAGCAATGGTCGAAATATTCCGAATGGGTGAAGAGGACACCAGTTTCATATGTTTCCTGAGATTTGGAAACAACGCCTGAATATCCGAATGATTCGCAAATTCAGCAACCGTGGTGCCTGCCCCTATTGTGCATAGTCCATTTTGTACTGCAATTCCTTTTAAGGCTTGACGATTGAAAAGGTGCGTCACATCTAGTTCGATCAATGAGTCATGCTGTTGCACATACAAATCAGTACCGCCCCCCACGTGCATTTTTCCATTTAACATCACTTCTTGAGGCTGAATTTTTCGTAGTCGATCAGGAACAGTTAAAAAGTAATCTGGCAGGTAATCATGTTCTACTAACCATCGAATGGGCGCATTTTTATCCTGATTTTGCAGTAATTCAACTAATCGCGCAGCAGCCCTTTCCAATGACTTATAGCCTGTGCATCGGCAGATATTTCCATCAATAGCGGCAATGGCCTCTGAGTAACTAGCCTGCTGATTTTCAATACAAAATCCAGTTAATGAAACCACAAATCCAACCGTACAAAAGCCACATTGAGTCCCTCCTTCATCCACAATAGCTTGTTGAACAGGACTCAGTTTGCTCATGTTTAATCCTTCTACGGTCACAACGTGCTTTCCTGCCACATTTCCAATTGGGGTAAGGCAAGAAGTTACATTGGTATAATGCATGTCCTCTCCTACTATCTCCCCAATTAATACGGTACAAGCCCCACAATCTCCTTCCCTACAGCCAATTTTTGTTCCTGTTAACTGTTTATCGTATCGAATAAAGTCTAGCAGTAATGAGCCTGAAGGCTTGGTTGTGCTGACTAGCCGATCATTAAGAATAAATTCTAGCATGGTTGTTTATTGTTTAGTATCACTCAAGCTATTCCTTGCGCTTTTGCGGATTTTGCCAAAATGGGGATGTAATTTAGTTGATTTCTCATAAATGTAAAATCTGATCACTGAACTCAACAGGGCTTTTTCATAAAAAAATACTTCATTTCTATGGACTTAGGAACTGATTTTCATGGTAAAAGAAAAAAAACGCACACGCATGAGAAAAACGAGCATTCTCCTTCTAATCATCATCGTATTGAGTAATTGGTATCTTCAACATTCTTCCGCAATGTTGAGGATTTTTTATGTAAAAATCGCCGAACAGATGGAGTATGATAAATTTTGAATTAATACGTTACTTTTACTTCCGAAACACTTAAAAAATATGTAACTTTCTTTATCATAAAGGGAACTGAGTTATTCACATTAATGGGTGGAATTATTGCATTTTTACCGCCTCATTAAAGTGTTTTTTTCTTTTTAAGGGATTCTATTTTTCAATATCATCTAATTTACGCTGTTGTATTTGCTTCGAAATTCGTAATTACTTACGTTCGTAAGAGTTCTTTTATTGATGCAAAAATTGTTAAGTCCCTTAAAATCCACGTACACAAAAGAACAAAAAAACTAAACATAAGTCACTATTTATCAACACACTAACCATCATAACATTATATACAACAAGACAGTATAATTCTGTAAGCTTTGCATAAATATGATCTTAATTAGAAGGAAAAAGGAATGCTTTGTAAAATTTTTTCTAAAATCTAACATAAGCGTAACCCGCTCAAATTGGGAAACCTCATAGTATATGTATAGATTTGATTAGATAAAATTAGACTTTTCCAATATTATTTTACATTTTTTAGCGTTACTGCAAGGTAGGCAACATTAAATAGATTTCAACCATGCGCACGTTTACAAAAATAACTCTGCTAACAACAATCACGTTCGCTTTTGCTTTTACATCTGATCAAGCAGAAATCTATTACCAGAAAGGATTGAAAAACCTTTATGGTCATCAGTACATTCAGGCTATTGGTGATTTCACAAATGCGATCAGTTTGAAAAGAGATTTTGGAGATGCCTATTTCCAACGAGCAAAATCTAAAGATTTACTGGGAAAACAAGCTGGCTTTTTTAGTACAGATTTATGTTATGATCTGATTTCTGCGATCAAATATGGGAATGACAGTGCAACAGATATGTTACGCGAAAAAAGTACCGTTCAATGTCATTCCATCAAGTCTATGCAACATGAGCCCGACTTGGTTTTTTGTGCCGACTTTAGCTCAAGTGTTTTATCCTCCATGCCAACAGGCTCTGATCAATTGCATTTTATTTCTTATCTCAATTTATTCGATAATCGTTTTGAGGAATTTCCTTCAGAAGTTCTTGGCTATAAATACTTATTGCACTTAGATGTTAGCAGTAATAGCTTAACTACACTGCCTGAGGATATCAACAAAATGTCTTGGCTGACAGAACTCAATGTTAATAAAAATAGAATAGCAAGCCTTCCAACAACACTATTCCAACTCAAAGAACTAAAGCAATTATATTTGAGAAGTAATGAATTGACTACTATTTCAGCACAGGTTAGTCATTTAAAAGACTTAGAAGAATTGGATTTAGGTTTGAATGACATCAAAACGCTGCCAGAAGAAATTAAGCAATTGACAAACTTAAAGAAGCTGATTTTAGTTGGTAATCCAATGTCAGAAGCTTATGTAAAGCAGTTGCAAAAGGAGATGCCCAATACGAAGATTTTCTTCCATCAATAAGCTCTATGACAATCTCAACGGAAATACATTACTGATTAGTGAGATTCAATTTAGCTATGACTTGTTCTAATTGAATCTCATTTTCTTTTAAAGTAAGGGTAGCTCGTTGATAGAAGGCTAGACGCTTATTGCGCTTTTTAATTAACTCATCCAATAATTTGTCCCCGTCTTTTCCGTTGAGTAATGGTCTAGTACCTGTTTGTTCCTTAACCCGTTGCCAGAGTGTTTTCACAGGCACATCCAAAAAAACACTTACTCCCCGCTGCTCAATCACATCCATATTATCAAAAAAACAAGGGGCTCCGCCACCCGTGGATATCACTAATTTTTCTCCTGTAAGGTTATGAAGAACTTGTTGCTCTAATTTGCGAAAAATAAGTTCGCCATCTTGGGTGAAAATTTCGGGAATCGTCTTCCCTGCCAGTTTTATGATTTCCTCATCCATATCCACAAATGAGTAATCAAGATACGTGGCGAGTGCCCTGCCAAAAGTTGTTTTACCAGAAGCAGGCATTCCAATTAAATAAATTCGCATGAGTTAATTTTCAATAAACAGGAAATAGGCATCTTCAAATTTAGACTGCAAAATAGCAACTAACTTTGAATCCATGTAATCGAAGTGGTCTTCAATCTCCAAATTGAAAATCATATCCTCATCGTATTGTGCTGGAAACCTTTCTTTCAAACGTGCTTGATGAGTAGCTTCCATCACGAAGATGTAATCAGCCCAATCTGCCAATACCCCATCTGTCACTTCGTTCACTCCAGCTGATTTCACTTCAAAGCGCTTATCATCATTGTAAATTGCTTCCGCAGTTTTACTTCGTTGCTGGTCACCTTCACACGCAAATAGTATTTTAAGCATTGCCATCACAAAATAAGGTTTTTAGCAAATATGTCTAGGAATAGTTGCTAGTTATAAAATTCTATTATTTTTGCTGCAAATATGGTCAATAGACTATCCAATAAATAGTGACATTAGTCATCCTTTGATCTGATTTTCAACATCTCTCTAATTAATCTTCAAAATGAAATTCAAAGCAGAAATAGATATCATGCCGTTAAAAGAGCTTTTAGATCCTCAGGGAAAAGCTGTAAAACTTGGGTTAAAAAACCTTGATATCCAACAAGTTGCTGATGTACGAGTAGGGAAACACATTACCATGCAACTCGAAGCTGATTCAAAAGAAGCTGCGCATGAAAAGGTAGAAATCGCCTGTAAAAAATTGCTGGCTAACTTGATTATGGAAAGCTACGAGTTTACGGTTGAAGAAATATAAATCGCGTTAGTTCGCAAAGTCATCACTGATGATCAAGAAGCACAAAGTATCGCCACTTTGTGCTTTTTTAATTCTACATTTTAAATTTAGTAGATCGTACCTGAACACCTCGCATGATGAAATCACTATCACATCCTAGAAAAAGAATGTATATTTAGAAATCATTTCGAAACATCAACCTAATACTAAAACAAGAATGCTATGTTTGGAGTCATGCGAGCGACTCGCTCATCACGAAAAAACAATAATGATTATCGTTTAAATTACTGCGGAGTTTGTAAAGCCATTGGGAAAAACTACAGTCAAAGTACGCGTTTATTTTTAAACTTTGATATCGTTTTTTTAGCGGAGTTATTGGGCAAAGTAGCTACGCAGTCCTTACCAAGCGAAAATTGGGATGCCGCATTACAATCTTATAATTGCCTCTACCTTCCTAAAAAAGAAGCGATTCCTATCCAACTGCACTATGCTGCCGCACTCAATGTATTTTTAGGAAAGCTAAAAATCAAAGACAATGTTGTCGATTCCAAACACAAACTATCGGTTTGGCAGATTCCGCAAGCCTTGCTATCAAAGGAATTTAAGCAGGCAGAACAACAGCTTCAGGAGTGGCAATTAAACACCCAAAAATTTCACCAGCTATTTGATGAACAACTCCAGCTTGAGCGCCATCAGCCCGCGACGAATTACGAAACATATGCACATCCAAGTGCCGAAATGACTGCTTTAGCATTTCAAGCAGGCAGCATCACTGTCGGTAATGCTAACAGTAGCACGCATTTCTATAAACTCGGCTATGAATTTGGGAAGCTCGTCTATTTGCTTGATGCTTTTCGCGATCAGGAGTCGGATCGAAGGAAAAAGCAATTTAATCCCTTTTTACTGAAGGAATATGAGCAAGCTCAACTCATTGAAGTTTTAGCTAAACAAAAAGATCAGGTATTTGAGGCATTGCAATATCTCCCACTTTCGATGACCGAAATGCGAGCTTTTGGTGATCGCTTAGAGTATAATGTGGCTAAACAGTTGGGCTTAACTACTTGCGGTTGCAAAGGGAGTTGTTCACTCAAACCGAAGCTTAGCCGAAAAGAGAAATGGCAATACGCAAAATCATTGGGAAAGAAAGTATCTACAACACCCGATCTAGCAAAAAATCAGCGAACATTTGTCGATCAAGTGTTAGAACCATTTTTTGTAGTCATCTTCTTTTTCATTCCCTATTACAAACTTCAGGGAATTCATACTCATTCGCTTAGTTTACCCAATTTAGCGATTCTATTAATGTCTTCTCAAGAAAGTAATCAGTCTGCTGCTGGAGGTGGTGGTGGAAAAAGAAATCCGAATAGAACGGATGATAAGACGCTTCGTAGCATCTATCCAAATTGGGATAGTTTAGGTAAAAAAGAAAAGAAATGGATAAAGAAGGAAATTGCCTTTTACCCCAAATGGGAGCAAATGCCTGATTCGGATAAAGCCAGTATGATTACCCAATTACGCAATCAATACAATAACGAAAAAAGGGATCAATCCTCTTGTCGTTGCTCGGATTGCTGCGATGGACAAGTGACCTGTTGTGGCACTAGCAATAGTTGCTCATGCTGCTGCATAGAGTTTTGTTGTTCATGCTGTTCGTGTTGTGATTGTGGTGGGGATTAAGCTAATTGCCTTATCAAGCTAGCGGTTTACCTAAAAAAAATTGCTACTATCAACGATTTTCGAAGTCTTGAAAAACGCTTTTGGATTAATGAGATATAGTCTCAAATAAGCGATGGAACCACTTCTCTTTTTTAAGTGGTAGGGTGTAACTTTTTAAGTTGCCATTTTCGTCTTTTATGCGAAATTGGAGCGATTGAGGAGTTTTAGGATGTTGCGCTTCTTGTTTAATCAGTTTGTAAAGCTTCCTCAACTCCTTTTCCTTTTGTTTAAAGTAAGCAAAACGCATTTTTGTAGGCAAGCAATCCACATTGGCTTGTTGTTTGGAGCGAACGATAAATGCTTGGCAACCAAAACCACAAATCTTTTTGGCTTCACAGGATGAACAATTGTACCAATTCTCTGGAACTAAATGATGAAACTCAGTCCGCTTGGACTCAAAATCTGCTAATTGGGTTTCTTGTATTGATCCTAAGAAAAAAGGCGTATCATTCCATTGAAAACGTCCACATGGCAACAACTTGCCTTGAGGGGTAATCCCTAAAACTTTTGACCCAGCACCACACTGTTGCTCATGACATAGGGTTTCAGCTTCCGTTCTCCCTTCAAAAAATCGAATAATTTCTGTACGTAGATTCTCTTCAATTAGCGCCCCATTCGTAGCCAACATGAAATCTATAATCGACTTCTGTGCTTGAAAAACTTGTTCGGGCAACAAACTTTTCATCTCAACTCCCCTGCCAACAGGTGTAACCACATTGGCCTTAAAGTTTTTAATTTGCGCATGCTCAACTAACCAAGGGCATAATTTATCAAATTGATTGTAATTACTGTGATTGATGGTGGTGAGTATACCTGCTTTTAGCCCTGCTTGTTTGATGCGCAAGTAATTTTCAAACACCTTGCTTTCTCCTGAGCGTTGGGTTTGAGCAGTGTGCGCTACTCCATCTAAACTTACGCCTAAATGGATATTATACTTTTTAAATAAATCTATTTTGGCTGCTGAAACCGAGAACAGGTTCGTTTGCATCGAAAACTTCACCCGTTTGCAATAGCGTTTAGCCACTTCCTGCGCATAGGAAATGGCCGTTTCATACCATTCATTTTTGAGTAAGCTTGGTTCTCCACCATGAAAAAGAAATAAGATTTCCGATTT
>JBMYQA010000130.1:0-15323 GCA_049600855.1 Flammeovirgaceae bacterium
TGGAATTTATGCGGATGTGTTGGAGCCTTGGAAAATCACAGTAACCAGAACAGGAACGAATGAGATTACGCTTACTAATTCAGAAGGAACTTTTTTGAGTAGTGATTTAACCGTAAAAATTGATTCAAAGCTCACCACACAAAATACGAATGAAACGCTTAACAATTACATCACAAATAATAGCCGAGTGGCTTTTCAGATGGTGGAAACTAGTTCAAGTTCAACACTTTCATTAGCCATCTCTAGCGATTCAGGTGGGGATGATTTTTTAGGTGAGAAAGAATAGAGTGTAGTAAGTGTACGCTCCACTAAGTAATGAGTTTATCAGCAAACTCTTTGGGCTTAGTTAAAAGCTCTTAAATTAATGTTATACAAGCTTAATAATTTACAAAAGAAGTTAATCCCAAAGTTAGCTTCTTTTTGTATTTTCGTATATCACAGAATTTTGTAAGTAGTGGGAGAAGCAGAAAGAATTTATTACACCGAAGAAGAATATTTAGCATTTGTTGAAGAGCAAGAGACTAAATACGAGTTTGTAGATGGCTATATCCTCGCGATGACTGGAGGTTCTCCAAATCATAGTCAAATTGCTATGAATGCAGGAGTGGCTTTATCAATGGCTTTGCGAAATAAAGATTGCATTGTTTTCAATAGTGATCTTAAACTAAAAGCTGCTCAAAGTTATTTTTTCCCAGACTGCATGGTGATTTGCGGAAAGCCGGCACTAGATGAGAGATCAAAAAATGTGGTAACGAATCCTACTTTAATTGTAGAAGTATTGTCTGAAACTACAGAAAGCTATGATCGCGGACAGAAGTTTATGCATTATCGTCAGTTACCTTTCTTACAAGGTTACTTACTTATTGCGCAAGATCGCATTCATATCGATGCATTCCATAAATCTGATGAAGGATGGGCCTTAACGGATGCCATTAGTTTAGATACGGCAATCCATATTCCCTCCTTAGCTATTCAACTAGCTACTTCTGATATCTACAATAGAGTTAACTTTGAAGAAAGTTAAATCCTAAACCCAATCAAAGCAATGTCATCTCGTTGAGGGGCTGAGCCTTGATAGTCATCTAAAAACTCTTCTAACGCTTTTTTCTGCTCATCTAAAGGACTCGCATGAAGCTGTTCCAATAGCTTGATGAGCTTTTTAGTGCCTATTCTACGGTGATTTGTAGAGCCATTTTGATCTACATAACCATCACTGGATAAATACAATAATGTATTGGGGCTTAATGTGAGTTCCGTATCATAAAAAGAGACCTCATTGACCATATGTCCTCCAATAGATCTTCTGATGCCTTTTACAGCTTCTAATTGCCCATTTTTTACCCAATACAGTGGGCGCTTCGCACCTGCATAGCGTAAAGAAATTTGTCCGTCTGCTTTTTCTTCCCAAGCACAGATGCCAATATCCATTCCATCTCGATTTTGACTTTTTAAGACTTTTTGAATGACGAAATGAAGTTCGGTCAGAATTTTAGCAGGAGAGGTAATGTTGCTTTTTAACACGATATCATTCAGGATGGCAGCTCCAATCATACTCATAAAAGCGCCAGGAACCCCATGCCCTGTGCAATCGGCCAACGCAAATAGTTTGATATTTCCCACATTTTCAAACCAATAAAAATCGCCACTTACAATATCCTTGGGGCGATAAATAATAAAGTAGTCTTTCAAATTAGTGGTGAGGCGTTCTTGAAAAGGCAAAATCCCCGTTTGGATCGTTTTTGCATATCGGATGCTATCCGTAATCTTCTGATTGTGCTCTTGTAAAACGATATTCTGCTGTTCGATGTAATCGCGTTGCGTGATGATCTCTTCTTGTTGTTGTTGCAACTCCTCATTTTGTTGCAATACTTCATGATTCTTATCCTTTAACTCAGCAGTGCGTTGAGATACAATTTGTTCTAAACGCTCATTAGCTGCTCGCAATCGAGCACTATTCAAACGCAAGAGTAACCAAATGATTAAACCGCCAACTACTAGGTAAGCTAGGTAAGCCAAACTAGTTCGGTACCAAGGGGCAAGTACTTCAAAAGAGAAACTAGCTTCTTCAGTAACGTTCAAGTAACGGTCTTGTGCTTTTACCCTAAAGGTATATTCCCCTTCCCATAAATTGGTATACTCCTTCTTCGTCTCGGTTGTCCATTCTGACCAATCTTCATCATTACCCTCTAAGAAATAACTGTAACGAATCTGATCAGATTTATCGTAACTTGTCGCCGAATATTTAAAAATGATATTGCCAATGGCATAGGGTAATTCATACGCTTGGCTAACAGGAAAGCCGCCATAAATCAGCGAATCTTTTTTGATGGTTACCTTTTTGATGTGGGTAAATAGCGGGCTTTGATAGTCTTGTGCTTTTTTACTGTCGTATCGAAAAAGTCCTTTGGCGCTTCCTACCCAAACCACACCATCCTGATCGGGGTAAATTTTAGTATCAAAACTAGGGGCGTTCTCAATTCGGTTGATGTACTGATAACTCGCCTGTTGGGTGTCGGTAAAATAGCCTAAACCCTTTTCGGATTCAAACCATGCAGTTGTTGATTCAGGAAGTTTCGCTAAGGCTGATAACAACACACTATCTTGTCCAAATGCCTGCTGAAAACGAGGGTGTAATGCAAACTGATTCGCCGTTGCATTAAATTGAAATACCCCACCATTTTCATTTAAGATAATTACTTCTTGATTGTAGTCAATAACCTTATTACTAAAAGAGGTTAATTGATGTGTGGTATCATAGTAAGTGATTCGTTCAGCAGGAAGGGTATCTGAGGTGTTTAAATCCTGTGCCTGAATTCTACACACCCCATTGGTGTACGTGCCTACCCAAATGTTTTTTTGCGGATCAATGGCTAAGCTCCACGCATCGTTTAAAGGCGTAAGAATGGTTTGCTTCCAAGCGTCATTTGTTCGTTGTAATCGCACTAACTTTTTACTACAATAAAATACACTACTAGGAAATTGTTCAGAATAGGCTAAGGCGACACAGCTTTGAGCAGAGATTCTTTGAGTTGCTTGCCCATCGTATTCGAATACACCTAAATTAGTTCCAATCAATAAATTCCCTCCTAAAGACTCTGGTAGTGCTAATAAATCCCAAATATCTTGAACTTGTACAGCTGCAACGGAATGCAGCAAACCTTCTTGATCAATGTAAAATAAGCCACTTTCTGTACTGATGAATAACTTGTCGCCAACACGTTCCATATCTGTAACACGACCAGGTAAGCCATTGTCAGCATTCCAAAACACTACAGGCGTTGCCGTCTCTACATAAGAAAAACCTTCCTGTGTGCCTACAAATAAATTTTGATTGTTGATGCTATTTACAGTGATTACACGATTATGGGAAAGACCTTGTGCCGCATTAATTACTTGTGGTGCCCCTTTTGGAGGATAGAGGTAGAGGCCGTTATTCCAAGTCCCCAAAGCCAAATCGCCTTGAGGAGTCATGTGATTACTGTATACAAAGGAGGTAGTGGCAGACGATGGAATCTCCGTTATTGGGGCTGCGTTTTTAGTATTAAAATCATATTGAAATACGCCATGCCTTCGGCTAACTAGCAATAGCTTTTGTTGTTCCCTTTGGTGGATGTCATAAATATTCTTTCCTATAAAATAATCCCCATTTGGCAATGGCTTGAACTCTCCATTTTGGTAGTGCGATAATCCCGTGACTTCATCCGAGAGGTAAAGCTGATCATTTATGATAGAAATGCGGTTAATCTTGTTAGGGTAACTTATTTTCGTGATTTTCCCATTTTGGTAGGCGTAAATATCTGATCGTCCTTGAAAGTATACCACATCTTTAGCAGTGCGAATGGCCCAAATATTTTCGATATTTTCTCGATCGGCCTCAGGCAATAAATGAATGAGGGATTTAAACTTAATTTGCCCTAACGCATTTGCTTCTAAAACGCCAAAGTCGTTATAAGCACCCGCATATACGCGATCATTGTCATCTATAGCTAGTGCGCGTACATAACTGTTATCCGGTGTCTGAATTTTTTCCCAAAAGGTGCCATCGTATATCAAGATGCCATCTACATTGGCAATGTATAACCGGCCGCGACTGTCTTGAACAACAGCAAAAATTTGGCGACTTGCACCATATTCTTCTGGGGTGTATCTGCTAATAAATGGATTGCCTTTGTGCTGCGCAATGACTAAAACGTTACTGCTTAAAAGTAAATATACGGTAAAGAATACAACTGCGATGTGTGTATGAAGTCGTTCAATTACTGAGAAAAAGTAATATGCCCTCATGGAAGTTAATTTATATGGAAATTGCAGGCCCGAGCAATAACCAAACGAAGTGAGACAAATAACATTACTTATCTAAATTTAAGCAACTTATGGTTGGTGTTTAAGTGTTACACGATTTTTTTTTCAAAATTTACAAATTATCAATAAATCTTAACGGTGAGCGCTTTTTTATGACACACTAATTATCTTTATAATAAATGCAGCATTATTTGTGATGGAGGCAACATTTTCTATTATAATCTGTACTAAAAAGGAAACAATTTTATGATTCAAAAGTATTGTAATTACCTATTTCTCAAGACTACTTCAATTTAGCAGTGAGTTTAAATGGGCGAATAGGTAAACACACGTTTTGGTATTTCCATTTTATGATAATATCAGTTTCGTGAAGTTCTGCTGCCGATTGTCTAGTGGACATCAATCAATATGCACAAAACATTAAATATCAAAACCTTTGAAAACACGCAACAAGCAAATGGTTCTTGCGCCTCAACTCTTGTTAGATAGTACAGGTAAAGTGGTCTATGTGAATGAGGCGTTTCTAAAATGGTCACTTTTAGAACTATCTTCTATACTCTATTATCCATTCACTAATCTGATTGAAACCAGTTTTGGCAAGGTAGCTGACTTTTTGCCTAAAGCCCCTTTTGCCATCAAAGAGCTAGATGGAAAAACATTACTATTCAGAAATAATCGCCATAAAATACTTGAAGGGGAATGTGCAGTGCGTGTACACACCTTATTAAATAATACCATTGATCACGTATTAATTACGATAAAAGTAACAGTAGAGGATGCCGCATTAGTCATTCAAGATAATACTCAAAACGGCTTACAGGCAAACTTAGATTATCAGCATTATAAAATCCTTTTTCAACAGCTTCCTTATGCCATTGTGGTTTTTGATGCTTTTGCCAATGGGCGGGTATATTTTCAGAATAAATCCTACAGCGATTTTATTCAGTCAAATGAGTCTTCGTCAGCTTACTTTATGCAGCAACTTACCAAGCAAGCGAATTTTCGAAAGGTATTTCGCGCATGGCAAACCGATCAGGAAACTGCTCCAACGAGTTTGCATTGGGAAGGTGTCTGTCAATTAGTCCCGCAGCAGCTTTCTTTACTGAAAATTATTATTCAACGGGGTACTTTTTTAGGAAATCCCGTTCATATCTACTTTATAGAAGATCGGACTAGAGACTTCTTAAAGTTTGAAGCCTTTGACAAGCTGAATGCGAAAGTGCGACAAGCGGAAGAGTTATTGGGCTTTGGGATGTGGGAGTATAATCTAAAGACGAAAGAAATCCATTGGTCAGAAGGTATCGCCCAATTATTGGGACTTCCTAATTTTCAGGGACAGCCGAAGATCAAAAACTTTTTAGATCACATCCATCCGAATGATGTACAAAGCTTTATGAAGGCGCTAGATCGCAGCATTCAATCCAAACGATTTTTTAAGGTTAATTTTCGCATACACACCATTAATGGTGACTATTTATTGGTACAATCGAAAGGAAAGGTGTATCATGACATAGAGCTTGGGCAGTCCATTTTAGCAGGTACGTTACAGTTAGAAGATGAAAGTGATATTTTAGTTGAGCAATTGACCACCATCCGAAATCAATGTGAAGAAATGATGTCACTATCTAACATTGGTTGGTGGGAATGGGAAGTGGAACCTGATCGTTTTCAGTGGAAATCGACTTGCAATCCAATTTTTGGAATTCAGGAAGAACACCTACATTACGGAATTGATACCTTACTCAATCTTATTCCAGATTTTGAAAGACGACAACTTAAAAATCTACTACTGAGCCAAACTCGCTCAAGTGAAATACAAGAATTTAATTGTGCATTACGTACTCAGAAAAATGTTGAAGCCTACTATTTAATTAAATTAATGCCTTCCCTCCAAATTGAAGGGGAACCACCTAAAGTAGTAGGCATCCTTAAAGAGATCACTGCGGTTAAAACGATTGAAGATGAATTGTTGTATTACCGCTACCTCGTACACAATGTAACCGATGCCATTATTGCCACAACAGCCGATCTTAAAATTAAAACTTGGAGTAAAGCTGCCGAAAAAATTTATGGGTGGCAAGCTGATGAAGTGATCGGAAAAAGCTTGAAGCGGATTTTGTTTTCTGACTATCAAAGTCCGCAGTTTTTTAGGAATTTTTCCAAAAAAATGGTGCTTACAGGCGAATGGCGTGGGCAACTCAAGCAATCGGATAAAGAAGGAAACTTGCTGACTATCCAATCTTCGGCTCGTTTAATGAAAGATTCGCATGGGAGCTTGTTGGGCTTAGTCATGGTGAATCGGAACCTGACGGATTTCATAGAAGTTTCGCAAAAAGCAAAAGCTTATGGGCAACGGCTTGAGTTGATGTTTGAGAACACATCGGGTTCTATTATTCTATTAGATACCGAATTAAACATTGAAGGGCATAACTCAAATTTTAGTAAAATTATAGGGAGTTCTTATCAAGATTTAGTTGGGAAATCGCTACATGATTTAGAAGAAACCGTTTTTTTGAGCGAGGATGCGATGCTTGAACAAATAAAAGCTGTGATCAAAAATGGAAATCCCGTCTATCACATTAAGCAATCGGTAAAAGTACGACACGCCGTTTTATGGCTTGAATCTGATTTTATTCCGATCAAAACCAAATCGGGGAAAGTGACGGGCGTATTGTGTACTACTCATGATGTAACAGAACGTATTCAGTTTGAAACAAAACTTCGGGAAAAAGAAGCCAATTTCGTAGCCATTATTGAAAATGCCAATTATGCACTCTGTTACGTAGATGTTCATTACCGATTAAAAGCATATAATTCTGCATTTAAAAATTTATTTACCAATCGGTTTGGGAAAGAAGTGAGCGACAATTGTTCGTTTATGGCCTTATTGAGCGAAAGTTGGAAGGAACAGCTTTTAGAGGTTTTTCAATACGTTTCGCTCGGTCAACAACTCACCACTGAGCGCGAAATGATTGTAGGTAAGCAAGAGGTTTGGTTTGAGTTTGCTTGTAACCCCGTGATTAGTGAGCATGTCGTTATTGGTTTTTGCTTATCCATACGCGATATCAGTACGCGAAAGCAAAATGAACAGTTGATGTTAGAATCGAGAATTCAACAAGCCAAAATTCGATCGCATGCCATTATTCAAGGGCAAGAAGAGGAAAGAAATCGGATTTCCATGGAATTGCACGATGGCGTAGGGCAAATTTTAACGGCCTTGCAAATGCAGTCAAATTACATTCAAAACAAATCGTTTACCCCAGAGGAGCTGAACCAAAAACTACAACGGCTTGACGAGTTGGTGAGTGCGACCAAGCAAGAAATTAGACGAATCTCCTTTAACTTAATGCCTCGTATGTTAAAAGACTTTGGGCTGCAAGAGGCCATTAAAGGACTGTGTTCAATTAATTTTGGCGATTCATCAAATTGTGAAGTCGAGCAAGACCTTCAATTGGGGGAACAACGCTATGAGTTTGACATAGAAGTGGGAACATTTCGGGTAGTGCAGGAAATCTTCAACAACATCTTAAAACATAGTAGCGCTTCAAGAGTGCTGGTCAAGCTCATGCACACCACTTCCAGCTTGTTGATCTCTGTGATTGATAATGGCAAAGGATTCGATTACCAAAAAGTATTCAACAGCAAAAAAGAGAAAAATGGGCTTAAGAATATTAATCATCGGGTAAGTATGCTAGGCGGGCAGCTCAGTATAAAAACAAAGCCCAATGAAGGCTGTGCCTATTCCATTGTCATCCCTGCAAGAGCCTTGAGTTTGCAGGAACATTAACGTTCATCTAAGGTCATTAACTGTCCCAAATTAATTTCCAAATCGCTATCTGTTAAACTAAAAAAGTCCTTTAACTCATCCATTCGTTCCTCCAATAACATAAAGGTATTGCCCAAGTTTTCGATTTGTTCCGATGTGAGTTGCTGGTTATCCATCTTACGCATGGCTTGTTTTTCCATCACCTCTTTTAAAAGGTTGACAATACTTAAGGCGAGTTGAACTAAGCCTTTGCTAGCTTGCTCAGGAGATAAGGCCAAACGATTAGGCAAGCATTGATGTTGACCAATGGTGTCAATAAATTCTTTGAGGTTCGCATTGGTTAAGTCGGTATTGATCATGTTAGATGTAGTTTGCTGTTAAATAATGTGGACTCCAAGGCCCAGAAATGGTGAGTGAAAGCTGTGGAAATTGACTGGCTAATAGTTGTGAAAGCTGAGTTTTGAATGACGCTACTTCACAAAGTGGTAAGGCAATGATTGTTTTTCCTGACTCATCGAGCTTAGTCACAGAGGTAATCGACCATGCTTGAAGTTGTTCTTGCAATTGATGGAATTGTGTTAATTGCTGTTGGCGCAATTGGTAACGTTGATAGCGTTTTTTAAAAAAGACTGTACCAGAACTGGAAGCTTCTTGTGGAACGGTTTGCGCTTTAGCGAGTTGAATCTGAAACTCACATAAGCCCGCTAGTTGTGTACAAGCCAGTTGGAGTTTGTGATCATATTCAGCTAAAAAATTGAGAGCTGCTGTTTTTGTTGAAAAAACCATTGCATAGCGAAAGGGTAAAAAACAATGTTCATTTAACAATTGCTGTTGCGTGGATTGATGTTCTTTTAAGTAGTTCGCTAACTGCTTCGTATCAGAAGTTTGTTGGGTTGAATCTATTGTACTCAGGTTAAAAAGAGACTGATATCCCAAGGTGGATATGCTGGAGTAAGCTAAGGAAAATGCATTATGAAAAGGCAAGTAGTGTACCACTTGTTGCGCAATGCCTTCAATGGCAGGAGTATGCTGTTTGGCTACAATGCCATAGGCATAAATATACGATTCATTCTGCTTTTGGGAGTTGTTTAAGCTCTTCATAACGATTCATTGAGATTAACAAAAGTCTCAGTTCACAATAAACTAGATCAACATCTGCCACAGAAAGTACTAAGTCGCCTGCAATCACCACTCCATGATGTAGCAAGCGATCAATCACTTCTGATAGTGATGATGTTTCGGGGTCGATAAATTTAACTTGCTGTGTTGTCTGTTTCATAATGATCTACAAAGTGATAACTTGGTAAAGGGCCGTGAACAATAAGCTCAATGCCCATTAATTTTAATGCCGCAACCATATCGTTGATGGTTTGTAAGAATAATTCACGGTTAGGGGTTAACAGGAGTATGGCTTGATGGAGTAGCATTTTTTTATCGGTGCGTTGCGGGTTGATGGTCGTCATTGCCGTTGAAAATTGTTGAATTCGATCGATCAATTGTTGAATCATTTCAATTTGTTTATTTCGGAAAAGTTGTGTCTTTTGCTTTTGATATTTTTTTTGGAGCAGATAAGCCATGCCTTTACTGGCATGGGCGAGCTGCTGCTCAATGGCTGCAAGTTCTGGAAAAGCAGCGCCATCAGGTATATCTGCACTTGGATCTATATGAGCTTTTAAACTCCATTCTTCTTGGTTTTCCAAAAACGCTAATTGTTTATGAAAACGGTCTTGTTGGTCTTGCAATTCCTGATAGAGGGCTTCTTTGGAAGAGAAAAATGCACCGAGTTTAATGGGAATCACAGTGCCCAATTCACTGAGCGTACACAAGAGCTGATCATGTGCAATGGCTTGAGTGGTTAACCAATCCATGTCGTTCCCCAAAGATTCCAAATCACTAGATGCGGGTACCGAAACCCATTTGCCAATGCCAATTAAAGTATCGGTACTAATGAATTCGATAGCTTCCAATGGACTTGTCCGCAACTCAGCCAAATATTGCTTTTGGGTTACACCAACTAAGCTCACTAACTGATGAGTTGCTGATAATATGTGTGTTTCCATACCTAATTATTGATTAGCTTGAATCTCATCTAAACGATCTAACAAAATTTCTTCTTCTTGCTCGTATTCTTCCTCTGTAATTTCACCTTCTTCCAATTTGTATTGCAGTAGCATTAATGCTTCCTTAATGGTATCAGGATTGTAAATCTCATCATACGCACGATCGTGTATGGTTTCCAAGACCTTAAAAATTCCCTTTGCAGAAGCTTTAAAAATGTTATCAAGTATAAACATATGGATGGATTTAACTCTCCCAAGATTCAAGGTGAATGTCTGCATTCACAAAACTATATGGCGCCAGCGGCCCAATGTATTTGTACTTAAAGCGGTTGCCGGTTTGTGTAGCCAATTCGTTTAATAATAAATCAAACTCTTTTTCTCTTCCTGTACTCACTAAAAAAGCGCCATTTAATACCATTTGTTCGCCAACGAGTTGGTTGTGTTTCGCATCTACTGAAATGGAGGCCAACTGCTGAAATAAATCCATGACTTCATCCTGCTTCTTTTTTTCTAGTGCCCGTTCTACCATTTTCCCTAACTCAATCATAGAAGACGGATGACCATTGTCTCCTATTTCTACTTTTAAAGATTGAATTTCAGGATTTTCCTGAAGCACTTCATCATAAATGCTGCGCATATCGTTCCACCATACTTTCACACAAAGCTCAATGCGATCTGTCAGCCAATCTAAATTACGCTTAAACTTGTCGTAGTGATTTAAGAGTAAGTTCTGAATCTCTGCTTGATTTTCGACGAGTGAGCCAAATTTTATGGGCAAAATGGTTTGTTGCTCCATGATGCTTTCCAACACACGTTGATGCGCCAAGAGGTTTTTTCTACTGCTTCTGACGGTTTGGTGAGTGGCAGATTCATAATGGCTCACCACAATGGCTAGTTCATCTAAGCCCATGGTAAAAACCTCAGCTCCTTGGAGTCCAATTGTCCCAAAGTGCTGGTCATGTTGACTTTTAATAATCCCATAAATGTATTTTCCTGATATGCTCATAGTATTCAACGTTATAAAGGTGGTTAGTAGTAGAGTAATATTAAGTTTGAGATAAGCTGTTCCAAGTATATTCTCGCCTGAATCAACTTCAATTCGCTGGAATGTTGTTCCTGCACTTTCGTATCAAATTTACGTGTGTGTCCCTGATTCATCTCCATCACAAATCATTTTCCATTTAGCTGTTGTAACTTTTCTTCTAGCTGTTGGATGCGTTGATTGAGTAGCTCACTTTGTGCCTCAAGCGCTTGATGCTTGGCGGTAGTTGACAAGTACGGATCCGTTTCCCACCAATTGATGCCGATTTCTTTTGCTTTATCTACTGAAGATACTAACAAGCGAAGTTTAATACTGATTAATTCAATATCTGCAATGCTAATTTTAATATCTCCGGCAATAACAATCCCTTTGTCTAATACTCGCTCTAAGATATCTGCTAGATTAGTCGCCGCAGTGGCGTGGTTAATAGTTGGACGATGATTATTCATAGGGTAAAAAGTTTGTAGAAAGCAAAAGCTTTTAATTTAGAGTTAGTAGTTAATGACTTGAGTTTGCCAAGAGTGCTGTTGTTGCTCGTTGTTTTTTTGTGCAGCTTTAGATTGAATACCAATTTTTTCTTCTACCTGGATAATCGCCTCCTCTATGGATCGCAATTGATTCAGCTTGACTTGCAGCTGATCTTGTATGCGTTTCGTTTCCGTGATAATTCTGTTTTGCTCTCGCTTCAATAGATAGATTTCGAGATTCAGCGCAGATTTATCTGAGGGCATTGCTCGTTTTTTAACCTTTTGGAGCGTTCTAATGTGGCGTAAGCCTTTAGGATGATGTTGATTTTCCATATGCATTTAGAAGTTGTGATGAAGTATTAAGCTAAGCGACATCAATCGTTTTTCGAAACTCTGAAAGTTCCTTTTCAATGAGCTCAACAATGATTTTCCGAATTCGGTCTTGGTTAGTTTTGGAACCCACTCTGGAAGTTTCAGAGGCTAAAATATCTTGACACACGGTGGTAAATACCTTACGATCTTCGAAAGGCGATAAGCGATAGGCTTGCATCGCACGTGCGATCATGATGCAGCCGCGTACGGTTGGAGAAAATTCACATTTCCCAGTGGCGCGTAGGCCACGCACAATGTTGACAATATATTCTGCACCTAATTTGGATAAACCCGATTTGGCTTTGGTAATGCTGACTTCTGTCTCAAAGTCAAAATAATCCAAATCCAAGGTGACCATTCGATCGCGCAAAGCATCTTGACTTCGGTAAACTCCCGCATACTCTTCGGGGTTGCTCGTGAAGATTGCCACAAAGTTTGGGTGCGAAGTGATGTAGGAGTTGCCATCATTTACCGACATGGGAAGATTGAGTAACCCTTCTTCCAAAATACTTAATAACACATTATTGGCTTCAGGTTTAGAGCGTGTAAACTCATCGTAAATCATGGTAAAACCATTACGCACAGCTACGGTAAGTTTGTTGTCTACCCAATACTTGGTGGTTTCTTCTTCCTTTTTTAGTACGGATGAGATGTAATTATCAACTACTTTTTTGGTTTTATAGCCATTTTCACTACCAATTAAGCTTGAAGAGGTAAATGCTTCATCGCCGTGAATCAGTACCATGGGGTTGCCGAGTTGACTGGCAATATGTTTGGCTAATGTCGTTTTTCCCGTACCAGCAGGCCCCCTAAAATGAATGGCATATCCAGCCTTGATATACATGAGTGCCCGATTGGTCAGATCCTGTATATAGGCAGAATTTACGAAGTTTTTGAGTGGCTGAGGTGTAAGTAAGGTATTTTCATTCATTCTTCAAGAAGTTTGGTAGTTGAATCGAAGGGTACAGTGAAGACTAAAGTCATGAAAACGCTGCAGTACTAAGCCGTTCTTTTTAAGAGTTGCGATACGGATTCTTGGATATACCCAAGGTGTTCCAGACGATGTTGCCTGTCTTTTTCACATTGGGATTCAAAATGTTCAATAAAAGATTGCAGGTTATCCTCAACCGTTTTTTGTAAATTATTAATCCAGTACAAACGTTCTACGCGACTCTTTTCAGTCATTTCCTTAAACGCATGCATCTCGGCAATGCGAGAATCGCGTGCGGCCAGTAAATCACTTTTAACCAGTTCAAATGCTTGAATTCGATTCTGCTTGATTTGCATCAACAGGTGCTCTTTTTGTCTTTCAGGCTGTTTGCGTACAGTCCGTGATGAGCTTGTGTTACTCCTTCGACTTTGACCTCGTTTAGAAGAAGTGGGAGTTTTGGCTTTCAAGTCATTCAAATTTTGTTTGACTTGCTTTAGCTCCTTTTCAAGCTCATTTATTGTTTTAGAAGATTTCTTTGCTGCCATTTCATACAATTCTTTAGAAGAAATAAAAAAAAGGGATTTTAGGATTTACTTCAATGAAAGGCATGTTCATAACTTTGGTAGTGAGTTCACTTCACTAGATCAAGTTGCGCTAGGCAATGCGGGCTGTTAAACCGATTGCTTCTGCATACTTGAGGTACGTTTCTACAGATGCTACGACTACCCTTGCTTCAACGGCGAGTAATTCAATACCCACTAAAGAAACGCGAGCCCATGCATCAATAACAATTCCTTTATCTAGAACGCGATCAACTACTTCTGCTAAACTAGAGGATGCCATGTTTTTTTCGATTGCCATATCACTTTCAGTTTTTGATGATTGAAAAAAAAAATTGTTAATCGAATCTATTTAAAATCGGACGTATTTATGTGCTTCTATTCCACTTAAATCCGAAAATTGAGTAGTGCTTGTCAGCTAAATTAAGTAAGCGTACCCCTGCTAATTGAGTGAATCTACTCAAGGTGAACTAGGGTTATTTTGCCTAGTTTCGTCAATAGTTAAATGACAATAATCGCGCGTATCATGAATGACATCACAATTCCCGAAACACAAGTAATCCTCAATCCCGCTTTAGAAACCATGCAACGGCGAGTAGATGAGCTGGTCAATCAGTTAGGAGCTTACCCATTACAGCTCCCTGAAGGCTTAGCGACCATTCGCGGTAGCTTTAAAGGACAAGAGGTCTATATGAATAGTTTAGCTTGGCAAAACGATACCTTCCGACTAATTCGGTACACGGGTTTATTTTGTGAAGATAAGATTGCAACATTCAACTTCGTATTATATCCACATCATTGCTTTGATGCCCCAATCTTTGCCTCCGATTGGGTAATACTTGGTAAAAAGCTTCGCATTGCGGTAATGGATGCCATGCCGCTATTTCCACAAGAGGAAAAATATGCACGAGCATGGGTCGAACCTTTTCAACCTTTACACGAACTCAGTACACAATTGGCCGATACATACGAACGTAAATTAAGCTGGAGTACCAAGTACCTGGGAGAAGCAGCTTGCTTAGCCACACAGGTTGATGTAGCTAATTTGGTTCCCATCGTTTCTTTGTGGAATGCGTATTTGCAATTGTATTTGGCACTCACCCAACACTTAACACCCATTTCAGCAGCGCGAAAGCAGGAGGTGGTACAATGGCACCAGCATTACAATCAAGCGCATCGGGCTATTGAAGATCAGCGCAATCCTTATATGGTATATTTTGGCGAAGAATTGGGGAAACGATTCAATCAGGAATTCCTTTTTTCAGACGATTTTGGGGATATTAAGTAGAATTACTCATACAAAATCTGGGCATTTACGGATGTAATTTGAGTGTGTTCGGTTATTTATAAAGAACAGGTTTCGCCATACATTTGTAATAGGGATTTGAAGGATTTACTTTTTAACATCAGATCATTGAAAGGTAATCCAAACTATCAATTAAAACACAGTGTATCATGAACACTATTTTATATCAACTAATAAACATTCAACTTCACAACACACTAAGACGAGAAATTGGTAATGATCAATCAGGAAAAAAACCATCACTAAGTTTTAGTTTAAGGTTTATCATTACGTTATAACTTTTCTTAAGTTTTCTCATTCAGCAACTTCAAGCAATATGAAGAAAGGATATTGCTTTTGTGATTTAAATTTTAGCATTCATGTCTGATTCTAATTACTTTTTTGTAACGCAGGTACTTCCTCATGAAGACACTGACGACCATGAAGTAGTCGCTAGGTGCGGGAACCTTGATATCATGCATGCACCGGGAGAGATTCAATCTTTTGGTGTGCTCATAGGAGTGCGAGAATCTGATCA
>JBMYQA010000131.1:0-15271 GCA_049600855.1 Flammeovirgaceae bacterium
AAAAAAATCTCATGAATTAATACTTCAGCAGCCTCCATTTCTCCTTCTGTAATTTTATATTTCGTAATTGGTGTTTCTTTCATTAAGTTTAGGAGTGATCTGTAAAAAATCTAAATCACTTCAGAAAGCAATCGGCTATTTTAAACAAATCATAGATATTTGTAGAAATATCTAAACTTCCAGTAGTCATAACTTTTGATTAGCTAGCTTATGTCCATTCTGCTTCTATTATTATTAGGGACTTCATTAATCGGCCTTGCGGGTGGGTTAATTTGGCATTATAATAAAAGCTATCAACAAATTGCCAAAAAAATTTCGGATAAAGAGATCATTCAAATTGCCCGCGATAGTGGGGGAAGAATTACCGCCGCTGATTTGGTTGAAAACTCTAGCCTGACCATTGGAGAAGCTAATTTAAAAATTCAACAGCTGTTAAATAATGGCATTTTACGCTATAAACTCACCAATTCTTTTAAAGTAGTATATGAATTAGATAGCAATATCCAGCACACTGATGCCCTACCAAAACGCGCTTTAAAGAAGCGGAATGCAGAGTTTTCTAGTGATGGAGACATCATTGCATTCGCGGTAAAAGCTAAAGGCAAATTATCTGCTGCCGCTTTATGCATGAAATCAGGAATGTCCATTGAAGATGCCCAGCAACGCCTCAAATTTCTTCAAGAGAAAGGAGTTTTTGACATCGAAGTAAGTGAAAATGGCACCATTCACTATACTTTAAATGATTTGAATTTGTTAGAGGAATAAAGCAGCTTAGTCAACATTGATAGTTGTCACCATCGAAAGCGCCCCCTTATTTGGCTCTTAACCTTCAAAGTTTACCGTACGATGCGCACCATCGCAATAAGGCTTATTTGCAGAAGCACCACAACGGCAAAATGCCGTCACTTTCAGCTTCGACTCTTCGGAGCCATCTGGTAATTTAATTGCTAACTCACCATAAACAAGTAGCGGTCCATTAGGTGAACATTCTATTTTTGTCTTTGCCTCAGCTTGCACAGCTTCAAATTGAAGTTCTTCCTTTTTCTTAATGTAGCTCAACGCTCCTGAAGGACATTGATCAATTTGTTCCATGATTCGTTCTGAACTTGCCCCGTCCATCTTGACCCACGGTCGTTCTTTGGGATTAAACACACTAATGAGCCCTTTCCAGCATTTTGTAGAATGTGTGCAAATACCAGGCTGCCAAACTACGGTAATGTCATCATTTGAATAGGTTTTCTTAATATTTTTCTTGTCCATGGTAGTAGCGTTGAAGGTAAGCTTATTTTCTTTCAGTAAACTACAGAAATTAGTAGAATGTTGCAAGGAACTTGGCCCCTCCCCTTTTCTTTTGGTAGGGTTTCAAATGATATGTTAATGCTACATTAATCCCGATAAATATTATTTTATTGACATTTTTGTCATTATATTTAACAATCATTTCAAACTTTCCCTACTTTTCACTCAAGTCTATTCCGAAAAATAGGCCACTAAACTACTCATACGATGAAGCAGCCATACGCTATTCTATTGGTCATGTGCTTACTCATTGGAAGTTTTTCCGTAAATACACAAATCAAAAAGGGAGCTTGGACGATCGAGGCAAATGCCTTGCCATTAGAAAAACCGATTGATTATTCATGGACAAATCAATCGGTAAAAACATCAGATCGTCAGCCTATTCATCGTGTAGGTACTACCGCCTACTACGCTGCCAGATTAACACAACTAGACAAAATTAATCGCTGCCAAAACTTCCAAGAACTGTATGCTTCATGTGACCCATCAGATGGAGTTGATATGAGCTTGCCTTTTCGCTCAGAAAAAAAACGGATTATGAAAAAGATTGAGCGAGAAATCACCTTAAATGCGCCATTGAGTATCAAAAAACAATTATTTCGACAAAAGATGCAGCAGGCCAAACAATCGTTTAGACAAGCTTCCAAATCGTTAAAGTGGTAACTGATTCATCAAGCCGATAATAATTTGTATAAAAAAAGAGATGATCTGTCAATATTAGCTTACAGATCATCTCTTTTCTTTCTATTTATATGCTTTATCACCCTCGATAACGTTGAATATCAATATCCCTTGTTCCAGTGTTGTCATCTAAGAAAGGTAAATAAACCCTCAATTCTCCCTGATCAAATATGGCTTCAATACGTTCTTGATTAATTTTCGGTGAGAGGGGATATTGATGTACAAAAGTAGGTTGTCCTCCCATATCTTCTTCCTCATCTGCTGCATCTGCCACAGAACTTTTATACATGGTAAATAACATGAGATTACCTTTAGTAACCCGCACATGATAGGCATTTTCATCCAAAGAGGGCGTGTTTAACTTTAGAAGTAATCCTTCACTTGTTCTACTTATTTCAAAATCTGATTGCGCTACCCCCCCACTAATTGCTGTGGTCACAGCAGCTTGCTGGGCGATTTTTTGCATTAATTCTTTATCAACTTTCATGGCGGTCGTGTTTTTGTTCTTAGTGATATTATCCTTTCTCATTGATCTGATAACACTAGGTTTTATCGTATTGTTTCCTAAGTCCATTAGTTTAAAATCAAAGGATGTACCAATTGCAATTTCAAGCTAAACCAAGAAAAAACCAGCCATAATGACTGGTTTAGATAAAATATTGCAAAAACCACAATGCCAAAACGTCCGATATATCCGCATTTATGTCTTCCAAAATCGAATGAGTAAAATCTCAGCCAATAAGAATAATAAGGCTAGTGCCACTGCATATCTCCACAATGGTTTCGATACATTTTGATTTTGGAACGTCTGAGCAAAACGATCGGGATCTAAGGCATCAAAAACTTGTACATTTTTATACGCTTTAAAATGTTCTTTTAACTCTTCTAAAGTGTAGTAGTCTAAACTCGATTCCCCTGGACCATAATTAAACGCTACTTGCCCCACTAATACATCTGATTGTGAATTTCGAATATCATAGGTATTTGCGTCCATATTGGTTTTCGGAATATTCATCTTGAGCTCATTATCTACCACACGTTGGGAAGGAATAAATTCTACCTCTTCATTTTTTAATTTAAAGATATCTCCTTTATTCACCCCTTCTAGCGCTACAGTAGCCAAATCTTCATTAAAATCATAAGCCAAACGCTCAGATTCTGCTTTACTAGAAAGGGCTATTTTATACATAATCGGAACAAAAATGGCGTGCTTAGGGAAGTTCGTGAAGGGTAATTTTAGCGGGGTTGCAAAAATATAGACATTGCTTCTTCCATTGTTAATTGCTGATAAAAACGGTTGACCCGATTTGAATTTGAGCAAACTCTGTCCTACGGCACTCCAACTGACTACGGGTACTGCGTCAGGCATGCTCATATTCACTTGAACTTTCTCAAACACGCCTTCAAAAAATGGATTTCTAGCATCAGGAACTGCAATTCCATCAGGTGTACCATCTAAGGTAAACTTCTTAGACTGCATGTTTAATTGTAAACCAGCCATGTACGAGCTTAAATCAGCCTGTTCATTAGGAAAAACCACGACACTTGCCTGATTAGCAATGGCTTTTTGCAAAGCCACCTGCAAGGCATTATCGACTTCTTTTAAATTACTCAATACCACCAAATCGGCATTACTCACTGCCGTGTAGTCCAACGCATTGATGCTAAAGTCCTGAACTTCAAAAAAAGTTTCATTGGAAAACACTTCACGAATAAACGGATTATCATTCTCCGTTACACTAACGATATTGATTTTAGGCGCTACTTTTAATACAAAGAAGTAATCATTGTCGAAGGTAACTGGAAAATCTTCAATGCTAATTCTTCCTGACTTTTGCCCAGCTTCTGAAACAGCAAAGTTGAGTTTTACAGTTTGGCTGCCACTTTCGGGCACATTCACGGTTGTGCTCGAAACCTGATTATCGCCTAAATACAACTTCAACGCTTTATTCTCTACTGCCTCTTCCCCATTATTATTAATCTTAATATTGATAATGCTGTTCTCTTGCACCTTCACAAAAGGCGTTTCTAACCACACCGAATCAACGTAAAGATTGGTATTCGCATTGGGAATTAATGGCAGCAAATAATGATTTTGATTTGAATCAAGTTCCAACAAATCTAAGTTGGGAAGATTATTCTTTTGAAAATCAGTGATCCAAAACACATGATTACCTTTACCTGAAGTATTGGCCTGTATCGCATCTAATTGTCGGATGTATACATCATTTAACTGCCTACCAATATTACAAAAATCAAGCAGAGATAACTTCTCAGATAAGCGGTCTTTATCCGAAAAATAGCTCATATTACTTTCAAAAGTGTTGTCTAACAGCTGATAAACCACACTTTTGGGAAACGCTTGACTGATTTGATCTGCATAATTGATTCCTAAATCGTACAATCGCTTTCCATCCTGCTCATTTTGCATGCTGTATGAATTATCGAGGTAAATACTTACATATTTACCTGAGGCGAGTGATTCCCCATCACTCACATTGTCATTAGGCAAATAGGGCCGTGCAAAAGCCAATACGAGAAACAAGAGAAATAACAAACGCGCTAGTAATACGAGTAGGTTCTTAAGTTTATTTCTTGAATTGGTCACTTCTTTCACCGTTTTCAAGAAAGCCACATTAGTAAAATATACCCGCTTTGCGCGTTGGAAATTAAAAAAGTGTATGATAATTGGAATGGCCAATAAGCCTAATCCATATAAATAAAGAGGGAACAAAAAGTTCATGCCTTTTTCTGGTTTATCGTTTTAGTATTTGTAACACTACCTTAAAAGAAGTGAGGTTACTCAAGAGAAAAAAGCAATATACAATTTAAAGTAAAAAAGACTTGTTAAGATTATGTTGAAAGGCAAAATCTTTTTGTCGGTATGCTTAGGGAAGGGAAAAATAAGAATAAACAAGAAAAGCCCGAATCGGCATGACTCAGGCTCAAGCATTTCTTTTTACTGTACCTTGCTTAGTTGACTTCTTCAGCAGGAATTACTGAAACGTAAGAACGTTTTTTGTAACCTTTCTTGAATTGTACAGTTCCGTCAACTAACGCAAATAAAGTATGGTCTTTACCAATACCTACATTTGCACCAGGGTGATGCTTAGTACCACGCTGTCTTACGATAATGTTTCCAGCGATTGCCTCTTGACCACCGTAAATCTTCACGCCTAGTCGTTTACTTTCCGACTCTCTACCGTTCTTAGAACTACCAGCTCCTTTCTTATGTGCCATGATGTTCGGAGATTAATATTGAATATCTTTAACTTACTTTACAATGTCTTTAATCAAAACCTTGGTGTAGTTCTGACGATGACCTTGAGACTTCTTGTATCCTTTTCTTCTTTTCTTCTTGAATACAAGAACCTTGTCACCTTTCACATGATCCAAGATTTCACCAGTAACTTTCGCACCCGATACATTTGGAGTGCCAACTTCGACATCGCTGTTGTCGTCTACTAACAACACATTGTCGAATTCCACCTCTTCGCCTGCCTCAGCCTGAAGTTTCTGAGTGTAGATGTATTTATCTTTCTCTACTTTATACTGATGACCTGCTATTTCTACTATTGCGTACATTTCCTCTCAAAGGTTTATTTTTTCTGAAACGGATGCAAAGTTACAAGTATTCCCAATTAAAAACAAGGTTAAAATCGCTTCATTTGCAACTATTTCTTCAAAAAAGCAATTAAAATGTTAATTAACAAACTACAAACCCCTAAAAACCAGTAAGTTAATAGATATCCGAAAGCGTTTTCGATAAATATTAACATCCATTCATCGTTTTTGTCATTTCCCTGATTTTCCTTTGCAACGCATTCGATCAGCCTAGCAAGGTATTTAATTTTGAATGCAAGGCAAAATATAATTGCCGATTTTTCACAAAAAAATGCGCTTATGAGAAAGATTGTTTCATTTTTGAAACCGTCCGGAAAAGCACTTTATAAACCACTTATACTTTTAATCGCCACAGCTATAGGCATTTTGTATGCCAACACAAATGTAGCTGATCAATTAGACGGACTTTTCCTTACAGGTTTTTTAACTGGGCTTTATCAAGTCGTAATTGCGTTAACACTTGGAAACCTAGTTTTAAAATTTGCCCATAAACACCTTATTCTAAAATGGTTGGGCATTTTGTTCGCTCCAATACCCAATAAAAGTTTGGGACTCCTTGTATCTTGTTTAGCCGTATTTACCTGGCTCCTCATCAAAGTTGACATCGGTCATTTTAATGTATTTCACCTCACTTATATTGGATTATCCTTTATCAGTGGTTCGGCTCTTGGTGCATTTGTATACAATTTATATGGTTACAAAGCGCGTAATCTTCCCATTATCTACCAAATTGAAAATGATCGTTTAGATACTTTCATGGGAGTAATTATTGCCGCAGTATTTCTAGGAACTAGTTTTACCTATCTGCCTGAATCTTTTGTAGCTTTTGACGGAAATGGCGGTGTATTCTTTCCTTTATTTATCGCCATTGCTGGATTAATTATCACATTTATTGCAGCAGTTTTAATCGGTCAACGTCCTAAGAATAGGCGCTTTTGGGTAAGCATCAGCGTATTTTCTGCCATATTTATGATGATTATCGCTACCGAATTAGTCATTACCTTATTACCTCGTCAATGGATGATTGACGGACAAGAATATACATCTTCCAAGCTTTTACTAAGCATTCAACTGGGATTAATCGCAGGATTACTATCAGGATTTGCTGTAAAGTTCTATCAGGTAATTTCTGATTTATACATTCAATTTATCTTAGGACAAACGTTTAAAATAGTTTGGGTAAATGTAATCTTACGATTCTTCATCAATGTCGTATTTCCTTTTATGCCTGTTATCTTAACAAGTGGTGCTTTACTCATTTCGTATGCTATGGCAGGTATGTATGGTACATCCATTGCCTTTCTAGGCTTATTATCGAATGTAGGTGTGCATCTGCTGATTGAAGAAAATCGACTCAATATTGAACAATCGAAGAAGCTTACTCCCATGCAAAAGCAAAAGGTTGCTTTACTTTCTCCTAATTTTAATCAAATTTTGATGCGAATGTTTGGGATGAAAATAAGTAAGAAGAAGATGTAGATTAACGAGATTATAGTCATACGATAAGAAAAGGCAATGGGTAGCTTCGGCTATGTGTTGCCTTTTTTCAATAGTCGTTTTCGGAGTGCTCGTTTATCATAGTGTTTATCTCGAATGATTTAGAATTTGTGTGACTGAATTATTATTCATAAATAAAGTTCAGCTGCAAACGTTTATCCTATTACGCTGCTTTCTCGAATGCTTTTTAACATTTTTTAAACTCCTACCTCCTTAGCGTCCTTGACTATTCTTGACTAAGCCAATAACATTGCAATCCAAGACTTAGTAACGAGGAAAAATGTTGATTAAAGTCAATTATTCTCTTTTTTAAAGACTAAGTGGATTAAAAAGGTTTCAATTTCTGATTTATACTATGGGAATTGTTGTAGAACGACTTACGAAAGAATACGGTCCTCAAGTGGCTGTTAATGACATTTCTTTTGAAATCAAAACAGGTGAAGTAGTTGGTTTTCTTGGCCCTAATGGAGCGGGAAAAAGTACTACCATGAAAATGATTACCTGTTTTATGGCTCCAACTTCTGGAGATGTACGTTTGGATAATCTATCTATCAATGATGATGCGGAAGCAATCAAAAAACGCATCGGTTATTTGCCAGAGCATAACCCGCTTTACACGGATATGCCCATCATTGATTACTTGAAGTTCAGTGCCGAAATTCAAGGCGTATCCAAAAAGGAAATCCCGAAGCGTATTGCTGAAATGATTGACATGTGTGGCTTGCAATTGGAGAAGCACAAAAAGATCAATGAATTGTCAAAGGGTTATCGTCAGCGTGTCGGTTTAGCCCAAGCTATGATTCACGATCCTGATGTGTTGATTCTCGATGAGCCTACTACAGGACTTGATCCTAATCAAATCATTGAAATTCGTAAGCTCATCAAAGAACTCGGAAAAGAAAAAACCGTAATTCTCAGCTCTCACATCTTATCGGAAGTGGAAGCTACTTGTGATCGTATTCTCATCATTAATCGAGGAAATATTGTTGCAGATGGCTCATCGGAGTTACTTCGTCAACAAGCACAAGGGCATGAGTTATTGACGGTTGGTATTGAAGCTACTGAAAGCGCTGAAGAGATTCATAAGGCATTATTAGGACTAGCCAGTGTAGAGTCTGTAAAAGCGGTGGAAGATCGGGATAAAGTATTCCAAGTGCAAAGCAAGCCTGAGACGAGTTCTAAAAAAGTGGTGTTTGATTTGTGCGTAGCGAAAAAGTGGTACCTCACCGAACTCACGGCTATTGAAACCAAATTAGAAGATGTATTTAGAGAATTGACTAAATAAGACCATGGATAAGATTTTAGTTTTAGCGAAAAAAGAACTAGCCTCCTACTTCGATTCACTCATCGCTTATGTAATGATTATCCTATTCTTAGGATTTAGTGGATTTTTTACTTGGCTAGACACGAGTAATGTATTTGTTCAAGGACAGGCCAGTTTGCAAGTCTTTTTTGGGGTGTCGTATTGGACGCTCTTTTTCTTCACAGCAGCGATTACGATGCGTACTTTGGCGGAAGAAACCAAATCAGGAACCATTGAATTGCTGATGACCAAATCCATTACAGATTGGCAGATTGTTGTGGGAAAATTTATCGCAAGTGTTGCACTAATTGGCCTTGCTTTAGCTTGTACGGTTCCATTTTACCTGACAGTAAGCAAATTGGGTTCCGTAGATCATGGTGCCATTATTGGAGGCTACTTTGGTTTATTACTCTTAAGCAGTGCTTATGTGAGTTTAGGCATCTTTATCAGTAGTTTAACCAATAATCAAATTGTAGCCTTCTTAATCACACTTGCCATCGGCATCTGCTTTCATTGGATTTTTGGGAAAGTAGCTTCTTTATCCACAGGCTTCATTGCAGGTATATTTAACTATTTAGATGCACAAAACCATTTCCAGTCCTTAGCGAGAGGAGTCGTAGACTCCAGAGATATCATTTACTTCGCTTCTTTTATTTTCACAGGTTTGTTCTTATCGCAAACCGTATTATCTAAACGTAACTGGAAAGACTAAACACCTAGAATTAAGATCAAACGTAGGCATAAAGCTAACTCACTTTTCCTACTACATCATATAGATATTGTTCATTATGAAAAAGAGCAAAGTACTGATTCAAGTAGCCTTAATATTGGGTATTATAATAGTGATCAATTTGATTTCTAGCAAGGCCTTCTTTCGCTTAGATTTCACGGCTGATCAGCGCTATACCCTCAGTGATGCTACCGAATCAATTTTAGAAAATGTGGAGGATGTAATTGATGTGAAAGTGTATTTCACCGAAAAGCTTCCTCCTCAAGCCCTAACACTCCGAAAAGATTTGGAGGACATGTTAGCGGAATACGAAACCTTATCAGGTCATAACTTGGTTTACAAGTTCATCAATCCCAATAAAGATGATGAATCTGAACGAGAGGCTCAACAAGAGGGAATCGCTCCACTGGGTATGAATATCACCGAGCGAGATGAAGTAAAACAGATTCGTGCGTACATGGGGCTAACCTTAGAGTCTGGAGGAAAGAAAGAAGTTATTCCTTTCATTCAACCTGCAGGTATGGAATACACGCTTTCCACCACCATTAAAAAGTTAGTGGTTACAGATAAACCCAAAATCGGTATCTTGCAAGGTCATGGAGAGGCGAGTTTAGGCGCTTTACGAGAAGCATTGCAACAACTTTCCGTTTCTTATGAGCCAGAGCCAATCACCCTTTCTGATACAACCGATGTGCCTTCTTACCTCAAAGCGTTAATGATCATCAATCCTGTTGATACCATTCCCAACGATCATTTGAGGAAGTTGGATCATTTCATGCAAAATGGTGGCAACGTTTACCTAACCTATAGTGCAGTAAATGCTAATCTACAACAGCAATTTTGGGGTCCCGCTCCTGACATTGGGCTAAAGCAATGGTTGAAAGATAAAGGCGTTTCCATTGAGGCAAATTTGGTGGTAGATCAGCAATGCGGGCAAATTCAAGTGCAGCGTCCGAACTTCCCCATTCCATTGCCGATGAAATTCCCTTACATCCCGATTATCACCAACTTTGGAGATCATCCCATTTCCAAGGGAACGGAGCAGCTCGGATTCATTTTCGCCAATACCATTGAAGTGGAACATCAAGATTCATTGGTAAAAGCAACCCCTTTAGCCATGACTTCCAACCTTTCAGGCGTAAGCCCTGCACCTGTTTACTTCAATGTAGATAAGCAATGGGCTGAAGGAGATTTTAACGCTCCTTATCAACCAATAGCCATGGCATTAGAAGGAAATATTATGGGGAATACCCCTACTAAAATGGTGTTGATCGCATCAGGATCATTTGGCGTAGGCGAAGAAAACCCACAAAACCAACGCGGAGGGATTGATGAATCTGTGCTGAACTTTGTGACGAACTCCATCGACTGGCTAGCGGACGATACTGGCTTAATGGCCTTAAGGACGAAGGAAGTAAAATCACGTCCAATTGAAAAAATTGACGACACTTCCAGAGAATTGGTAAAATACACCAATGTATTTTTACCCATATTAATTCTACTCGTTTATGGTTTCATCCGTAAGCAACGAAATCAAAAGAAAAGACAACGTTGGATTCAGGGACAAGTTTAATTCCTGATTAAGATACATTATACGGAGCATGTTTAACTAAAAATAAACATGCTCTATCTTTTAGAAACTTATTACCGATCAATTCATTCACATTTATCATGTTTAAGAAATTATCGAATACAACGCTTATAGGAGTTTTTGTACTGTTGGCTGCAGTTTATTTTGGAATTGATTTTTTTGGAGGAGGAAGTGCTGGTAAAAGTGCTTCGCTGCGAGATACCTTGGTAGAAATCGATACCGCAATTGTATCCCGAATTTTGATCAACAAAGCTGGAGTTGAAACGGAGTTAGTGAAAGCGGGAGAAGATTGGAAAGTAAAATTGGGTAATGGCAAAATGGCTGAAGCAATGACTGGTAAAGTAATGTCGTCATTAGAAATGCTATTTCAAGCGAAACCTAGTCGATTGGTTTCTAAGAACGAGCAAAAATGGAAAGAATATCAGGTAGATTCTGCTGGCACACAAATTCAAGTGTATGAAGGAGACAAAAAGACCTTAGACCTGGTGCTAGGTCGTTTTGGGACCAAACAGTTGCCAGGAGGCCAACCGCAACAATTTAACCGCAATAACATTCAATTCTTTTCGTATGTTCGTTTAAGTGATGAGAAAGAAGTATATGCTTGCGATGATTTTATGGGCATGTCGTTCTCTGCTAATGCTGCCGATTATCGCGATAACAGCTTACTCAACTTTAACAACCCCGATTCGATAACGGCCATACGATTCAACTATCCTGCGGATTCGAGTTTTGTGTTAAATAATATTGCTGGCGACTGGCAAATCAATAGTACACCAACAGACTCCACGCATACGGCTACGCTACTCAGTGCAGTAAAAAATGCCAAAAGTAACAATTTTGTAGATGATGTTGAACTATCCTTATTGGGAACACCAACGATGACCATTACCTACGAATCTAAAGAATTACCTCAACCCATGGTACTAAAAGCATTTCAGCATCCAAGCTACCAATGGATTTTACACTCAAGTCATAACCCTGAAGCATTATTTGCAGATGCCAGTGTAAAAGAGAAGTTGTTTATTTCCAGTTCACAACTATTGCCTAATCAATAGCATGATCCATTGACCAAAAATTAAAGGGGCACTTTTGAGATGCTCCTTTAATTTTTTATATTCATCGAAGTACAACAAAAAAAGCCACCCAAATTCACTTGCGCGGCTCTCAGAGGTTCATTCTTGAGACTTAGGCGTTTGCTAAGCCATTAACAAATTTAGCTAACTTCGACTTGTTGTTAGCCGCTTTGTTTTTATGGATAATATTGTTCTTTACTAATTTATCCAACATAGAAGACACCTTAGGGTATAATTCTACTGCCTCTTCATGCGTTTTAGCCTCTTTCAACTTCTTGACAAACGTTCTAGCAGTTTTTAATTGATAACGATTACGTTCGTTTCTCGCTGCTGTTTGTCTGATTCTTTTCTTTGCTGACTTGTGATGTGCCATTTCTAATCTATATTTCTCAGAAAATCAAACTCTATTTCAATACAAAAAACACCCAATCCATGTAAATTGGGAGCGCAAAGATAGTCGATTTTACCAAAACCCCAAGCATAAATTTAATAAATCATGCATACTTTTGTGATCCCATGCTTATTCTTTCAAGATTCAAAGAAATTTATAATATTTGAAGTTAAGTCAGAACTAACACCACTTAAAATGTTTGATGCACATCCATTACCTCAAAAGCTTAAACGCTATGGCTTTGAGTATGTATTAATTACAGGAGAAAAAGATAAAGCGATTTATAGTCAATTTTTTGAAGGGAAAAAAATTGGTTATGAAGTGTTTATGTTAAAAAATGGCAACTCATTTTCTTCTAATTCTTACCCCAGACACGAAGACTTTGGGGAAAAAGCTTGGGCTTTTCGGAATGAACAAGCGGCTTTTGATTTTTACCACAACTTAATGCCTAATATGCGCGGACAGATGGCGCTTCCTTTTTAATTACTCCACGTACAATCAAATATTGGGCAGCGATGTAAGTAATCATAATCACGAAGTTCGCCTTTGGTATAGGCATGGCAAAGCGGTCTATGGCAATGCATGAATCTGAAAAAATAAAGAGTAAAACTCCTAAAAACATCCCATTAAACACATTTTTAGCTAACAATTCTTTTCGAATCAATAAGCTCAATGCCATTAATGTAATGGCCAAGGCGTATAAAGCGACAGGAACTTTTAAAAATGCATCCAGCTTTGGAAATAAATAGCTGTATAGCGTTATCCCATACCCTACAATCACTAATGCAATTGGAAAGCTATTTCTCTGTCTCAATCTCCCCCAAAAAGAGGTCTGATGCTCATCGTCTAGTTTATGGAAAGCAACAATGTAACAGATATGAGCAATCAAAAAACTCGCTAGGCCAAGAATAAAATAGAGTTCGGCTTTTCCTGAAAATAACAGCGCAACATCCCCTCCCATAGAGAACAACAAAGCTAGCGTAATGTAGCGGAATAGCTTCGAACGGTTTTCTGTAGGAATGCTCGTGAACAAATGAAAGAGTAAAGCAGGCATTAGTAAAGGTTTAAATACCCACTGTAGTGGTTCATTTTCTAGCAATACTGCTATGAGTTCTGCCAATGCTATTCCCAAAAATAAGAGGAAGGAGTAGTTTTTTTGCATAGTGATGTTTTTGAACTAAAATCAGGATTTTGCTCAATGCAAATGTGCAGCAAAATAACGATTCTGACTTAGGAATTCAATTTTTTCAATTCCTGATGTATCTTTTTATGAAGTAATCATTATGTTTAATGAAAATAGGCAGTAGCTACTGCAAATGCACTTATCAGCCATATTATTGCTTCATGCATCAGTCACAAGAGGAAATCAAAGAAGAACATGCCATCATTGAACGGGCCAAAATTGATCCCGAAGCATTTGGCTATATCTACGAAAAGTATTACCAACACATATTTCTCTTTATTGAGCGAAGGGTAGACGATTACGCCACAGCAGGTGACTTAACGTCTCAGGTATTTCTAAAATCTATGCTTAATCTTGACAAGTATAAGTTTAGAGGCTTGCCCTATTCAGCTTGGCTCTACCGAATCGCTACTAATCAGGTAAACGAGTTTTACCGAGAATCCAAAAATCAGCGGGTTATTAGTTTGGAAGATCATCACATTGAAGATGTTTTTGAGGAAATAAACCTGTCAAAAGATGAGCTAGAACCCACTGAGTTACTCATCGAATTACTAAACGAATTAGATGAAGATGAAATCCAACTGTTAGAATTACGTTTTTTTGAAAAAAGGGCATTTAAAGAAGTGGCATTTATTCTTAATATTACGGAGAACAATGCAAAGGTTAAAACGTATAGGATAATTGATAAATTGAAGAAATTAGCAACTGCTAATCTCTAAACAAACTCCACAAATAAATTCCTTAACTTGTAAAAGAATGAGCGCGAATCAACGATATAAAGTAAAGGTCAATAAAAAGAAACCTACCGAGCAAGAAGTAAATCAGCATAAAAACTTCAATCGGATACTTTCTCAATATAATCGTACTTCTAAACGTCAACCTCTACACACCCAACTCTATAAAATCAATAAGCTATTGCCCGTTATTTTTGTCATGATTTTTATTATCATGATTGTAATGTATTACGATACTTTCAAGAAATTAAAGGCTCCTACTCCTCCTCCAACGGAACAGCACGATTCAATCAACAGCACAGAACCTGCTCCAATTCTACAAGAGTTGAAAGATTCTACTGAAAATACGGTTAAGAATTAGCTATTTTTATGCAGAATCGCCTACATATAGCGTAAGGTCATGTTGCGATCATCATTCCACCTCGCTTCATGCAGGTCATTCAAATTAACAGGAATTAGTACTTGCCATGTAAGATCGTCATTATTTTATCTTACTTTTGTAGAAGAAAATGGAAACCAAATAGGGTTCACTTTCGTTAATTAAACAAACAATTTTGTCTAAATCACGAACATAGAAATTGATTAACAAAAATGAAAAGATTAATACTAATAGCGATAACGACACTTACTCTACTAACAATCAATGGCTTAGGTAGTTTTAACCTCCAAGCACAAAGTTTAGAACAGGAAGTACAAGGCATAAAAATCAGCAAGGCATATCCAAACCCTGCTCAGGATTATGTACAATTTAATTATACAATTCCCCAAGGAAGTGCCAAAGTTGAAATTCAATTTTTCAACATGATTGGTGAAGTAGTCTTGAAACAAGAGCTACAAGCAAACACGAGCAATGCTAGATTATCAATTAGTAAGCTGCAAAAAGGGGTGTATTTCTACCGATTGGTGATTAATAATAAAACCCGAGGGGGTATTCAAAAACTTATTGTAAAATAGGTTTGTTATAAATCATGATGCTCACCGAAAGTCTGCCGGCTTTCGGTTTTTTTATGTCGCACTACAATTGCTTCTTAATATCCTCTAGGAACGAACGTATCCGCTTCAACATTTCGATAATCTCAATTTTATCTTTCGATGCTGGAGAACTTTCCAGTAAATCTTTGGCTCCTTGTAAAGTATAGCCCCGTTCTTTCACTAAAAAATAAAT
>JBMYQA010000132.1:0-15254 GCA_049600855.1 Flammeovirgaceae bacterium
ATTTTTTAATAGATTTTAATTCTGCTTATTAAGGCGTGAATAACGCGAATAGCAGCGCTCTTTAAGGCATTGACAACGCAAAGAAGCAGGATTAGGAGCATTAATAAATGCCAGAATATTGCTGATCGAGTGCTTACCTACCCAAATTGGGGGAGCGCATGAATGTATTTGGTAAAATATTCCTAACGGAAGCATAAATAAATGGTAACTGAAATGCTAAATCTATGCGCATCTTTTAATTTTTTGAAGGAAAGCATGTATAAAAGAACCCACTAAAAAACACACATATTTGCCACTGACTACTTAAATTTGTTATTAAACCAATTTAGTAATGAATATCCATACCATGAATTTGCTTACTCACATCCACAATTGCCGACTGTTCTATTTGCTGTTCTACTTTTCATCCATTGTCTATTGCGTTCCTGTTTCAGCTCAAGAAACGGCAAAGTGTAAAACCATTGATCGGCTGGTGAGTGCATTTGAGGAACTTCATTACGCTCCCATTACCTATAATGATGAATCTTCTGCGGCCATCTTCACGCGATTCATGGACGAATTAGACCCGTATCATTTATACCTTACCTCAGAAGATCGCGACATTTTATTCTTGTCAAAATATAAATTGGATGATGAGGTTCGAAATCGAAGTTGCAACTTTCTTCATAAAGCCGTTAGTCGTTATAAGAAAGGCTTAATTCGTGCGAAACAACACATTGCTAAACTAGAAAAAAACGCTTTTGAACTTTCTAAAAGCGATACACTCGTTTATATTCCAGATTATTCCATTGAAGACATTGGAACTGCCGCACTCCATGAACGTTGGCGCAAATGGTTGAAGCATAAAATCATCAGTCGTTTGTACAGTCCTAGTACTGAACATCCTAAGCCTTATCTAAAAAGCAATCAAGAGCTGGCAAAAAATGTGGAACGTATTCGCAAAGCAGTGTGTGAAAAAGAAATCAAAATCATCAACGAGAAAATCGAAGCGTTGAAGCAATCTTCCAATTTTGTCTTCAACAGTTTTTTTAATGCCATTGCACATCAATATGACCCACATACCGATTTTTTCTCGATTAGCGACAAACAACTATTTGAGTCCTTTTTATCTGATGAAAGCCTTTCTTTTGGATTTGAGTTTTCGGAAAATAAGGCTGGCGACTTGGAAATCATATCCGTTATCCCTGGTGGGCCTGCTTGGAAGTCAAACGATCTGCATAAAGGAGATGTCTTACAGCGTTTACAAGTCAGTGAACACCTCGAATATGACCTGACGCTAGTCACTGAATCCAAATTGACTACAATTTTAAAGTCGATTGAGCAAGAGCCAGTCATTCTCACGGTAAAAAAGATTTCTGGTCAACTCAAATCCATCACCTTAGTCAAAGAAGTGATTAGTAATGAAGAAAATGCCATCAACAGCTTTTTACTTTCTGGAGAGAAAAAGATGGGGTACATTTCATTACCAACCTTTTACACGGAGATGGAAAATGCCAATAGACTGGGCTGTGCCAATGACTTTGCCAAAGAATTGATTGGCCTCAACCGAGAAGGCATCGAAGGATTAATCATTGATTTAAGAAGCAATGGCGGAGGATCAGTAAAAGAAGCCTTGGAATTAGCGGGAATCTTTATTGATGCAGGCCCCCTATTTGTTTCTAGAGATGGAGATGGTACCCTCAGTGTATTAAAAGACCCAAATCGCGGAACAATTTATGATGGCCCCGTGGTCGTGTTAATCGATAAACTCAGTGCTTCTGCTTCTGAGATTTTTGCTTCAACCCTTCAAGATTATGATCGAGCGGTAATTGTTGGTGGAAGTTCTTATGGAAAATCTACGGGACAACTCATTTTGCCTTTACTCAACAAAGAAGATTACAAACGACTCAAATTCTGGGACATGGATTCTGACTTTGGTTTTTTGAAGGTAACGACCTCTAAATTTTATCGGATTTCAGGAAAAACGCATCAACTGCATGGTGTTCAACCAGATATTCACCTCCCCCAACTTCTGGAGGGGTTTAACTTTGGAGAGGCTACTTATGCTACTGCTTTGTCATCAGACAGTATTCAAAAGAAACTGTACTACACGCTTTTACCAGAATTACCCATTTCCCAACTTAAAGTTAAGAGTGCAGGACGGCTTGCATCGCATCAAAATTTTAAAGAAATTGACCTTGCAAAGCCACTCGTGGGCAAGGTTTGGGGAACAGAAGCAGCTACGCTTCATATTGGTTTAGATCATTATCGAACCTACCAAAAACAAATTTTTGAATTATCTGAAAAGTGGGATAAACTGTCGGAAAGGGATATCGCTGATTACCATGTTGAACTCTCTGCCTATGATCAAGAAACCGTAGCAGCCGACCCTCAAATTAAAGCAATTTATGACATTAGGAAAAAAACGTTAGCAAGAGACATTTATGTAGAAGAAGCGTTCTACATCCTGATGGATTTGATTTACTTAAAATAAGCGGGATTAATTGATAGCTCGCAAAACAAAAATGATGAATACGCTGATGAAAAATACACGATGGTGGGGTTCATTACTCATGTTAATCCTAATGAGTATGGGCAACCAAACTTATGCGCAAACCTTTAACAATGCTCTGGAATATTTAGAGTACATTTCTAATGAATACAGCCAAATTTATTCGGCTCAATGGGAATACACCAAAGCCATTGCGCATAACAAAAATGCAAAAAAAGTCGACAAAAGAAGGCAAGAGCTGTTGGGAACTATTAAAACCGCACAAAAAAAGGTGTATCAAATGCCTGCTTACGATGGCGATGCTGATTTCAAAAACTTTGTTGGTAAGCACCTCAATATCAATTACAGCATTGTAAATGATGATTATGCTAAGATTGTAGACATGGAAGCTGTGGCGGAACAATCTTACGATTTAATGGAAGCATACTTATTGGCTAAAAAACTCGCCAATCAAAAACTTTCTGATGCTGCGGATAAGATGAATGAAAAGATGGAAGGCTTTGCCACCAAGCACCGCATTCAGCTCGTGGAAACGGAGAGTAAAATTGGCGAAAACATGAAAATTGCCAGCAAGGTATTCGATTATCACAATGCGATGTACCTGATTTTCTTCAAAAGCTATATGCAAGAAGCCAATTTTTTACAGGCGCTGAATACGCAAGATGTCAATGCCATGGAGCAAGCTAAAAATGCTTTGGGTAAGTATTCGCTAGAAGGCTTAACGGCTGCTGCTAAGCTATCGCATTACAATAATGACGCTTCGCTGTTTCAAGCCTGCAATACCATGCTGAAATTTTACCAAGATGAAGCTAAAAATCAATTGCCTAAACTCATTGATTTTTACCTCAAGCAAGAAAATCTGGAAAAAATTAAAACTAGCTTCAATAAAATCCCACAATCCAAACGAACACAGGCGGATGTGGACAAATACAACAAGGCCATTGATGAGTTCAACAAATCGGTGGGAAATTATAATGAGATCAATAACGGTTTAAATCAAAAAAGAGCCCAATTGATTAATACGTGGAATAAGGCTGCCGCTGCTTTTTTAAATAAGCATGTGCCTTAACATAAAGAACCATCCTATTACAATAGTGATTGATTATCACGAATAGATCATTATAGTTCAAGATTTTATCTTGAACCATTAGTGCCACTATCACAAGTTATATGATAGTGGCTTGTTTTACGCAATTACTTTCAACTTTTCCTTCACCACATCCATTTTCTGGATCAAATCTTTTTTGTTTTTCCCCATAATCGTGACATGCCCCATTTTCCGAAATGGTTTGGTGACGGTTTTGCCATACAGGTGTACATATACATCATGCAGGGCAAGCACATCAGACATCCCTTCATATTTGGCAGGCCCCGTATATCCCGCTTCTCCTAAAATATTCAGCATGGCTGCAGGTTCGCGAATGGCAGTATTTCCCATCGGAAGGTTTAAGATGGCACGAAGCAGTTGTTCGTATTGCGAAGTGTAATTGCCTTCTATGCTATGATGCCCACTGTTATGTGGACGAGGCGCAATTTCATTCACGAGTACGTTATCGTTTTTATCCCAAAACAACTCTACTGCTAATAAACCCACAAAATCCATTTTCTCCACCAGATTCACCGCAATTTCTTTGGCTTTGTATTCAATCTTCGTGGGTACTTCTGCTGGCGACATGAGGTAATCTACCAGATTGTGTTCAGGATGATAAACGCATTCTACTAAAGGAAAAGTATCCACTTCACCACGTTCATTTCGGGCTACAATGACCGATAACTCTTTTTCAATATCCACCAATTTCTCGATTAAACTTGGCGCATCAAAACCTTTTGTTAAATCATCTGCAGTTCGCAATATTTGAACGCCTTTACCATCATAGCCGTCTTTTCCTAGCTTTTGAACAGCAGGTAAGAAGTCAAGGTGATTGGCTAATTCAGCTTTATTTTCGATTAAGATGAAATCAGAAGTGGGAATGTTATGCTGTTGATAGAATTGCTTTTGCGTTCGTTTATCTTGGATCATCCGCACCAATGGCGCTTGCGGATAGACCTTGATACCTTGTTTCGCCAAGTCTTCTAAAGCCTGTGTATTCACTTTTTCGATCTCAATAGTTAATACATCTACATCCTGCCCAAAGGCCATGACGGTATCGTAATCAACTAATGAGCCACTCACAAACTCGTGGGCAATTCTACTACAAGGCGCTTCAGGATTGGGATCGAGCACTTTAAAGCGAAAGTTAAAGTTAATCCCCGATTGGATCAGCATGCGGCCTAATTGCCCGCCACCCAATACGCCAACTCTTACATCTGATGTTAAACTCATGAATAAGGATAAAGTAACGATTAAGATGCCTGTAAAATTCAGAAAATCCCTCCGAATCAACAATAGGTTCAACAGGGAAAATCCGCTCAAGCAGCCAAAATCATCTTAGAGGCTGTTTGACTTTACTACTATTGAATATATTCGAAACGTAAAACATTGCCTTTCCCTCCTCTCCCCTCGTTGGAGATAAATAAATCCCCATTTTCAGCGAAACAAATGCCTTCGGGTTGCTTAAATCCTTTGTGACTTAAACTTTGTAAATGAATGATCTCATTTTGGGAGTCTAGTACAATCAACACTTTTCCTACCGAAGAAATCATGTAGGTATGCCCTGTAATCGGATGAATGGCTATTCCAGATGGTTCAAATGAAAGGCGTTGCTCAGCCAGTTCTTCCAAATATGCTAAGTCGATGGCAATAATGGGTTTTTCCGATAAGCGCTGACTCCCCAAGCTATACGAATAAGCGGCTCTAAACCCTGATACATGCTTACCAATTCCCGATTGAGCTTTGCAGGCAATCCATAATGAGTTCGATTCAGAATGAAAACACAAGCCTTCCGTATCGTTACGGCTTGTCAGTGGCGTTTCTAATTTTGTTACTCGATTTGATCCATCAAAATCATCAATTTGAAATAATACACCATCACTTCTTAACACATAAGCGGCATTTCCCACTACGGCAATATCCTCAAAATCTCCATTATCCGCAAATCGAATGTCTTGAGTCACTTTTTCCTCCGCTAAGCTGTAGATGTAAACTAAGCCCTTTTCATCTTGAATACAAGCTAACAAATTATTTCCCAAGTAGCTAATGCCCGAAATTTCCTCCAAAAAACCAGGTAATTTATATTTATTCGAGTAATACTGTAAGCGATATGGAAATGTGGATTCTGGCCTAATGTGATCTCTGGATTCTTTTTGCTTCTGATTACAACTCATCGTAATCAACAACAGGAAAGTGATTAAGGTATTTGTAATGGATAATTGAGATTTCATATTGAACAAGGTTTAAAGGACTTGGTGGTTATTCAACTACAAAGGTAAATGAACAGGCGTTTGAATCCATCTATCGCTTTCATGAAGTTACGAATTAGTCGGCGATTCACAAAAAAGGTTCTCTACCTAGCAATGTGGTAGAGAACCCCTTTATGGTATGCAGGTTTTAAGCACCAGAAACCTTAGGATTTAATTTCGGGCACTTTCAAGGTAATTGCATGCTCTACTTTAGTTTTCAATAAGGCAATTTTCAAAACCTCATCTACGGTATCTACATAATGAATATTAAAATTTTTGAGGTATTTATCATCAATTTCAAGTACATCCTTCTCATTTTTATTACTGAGGATGACCGATTTTATGCCAGCCCTTCGTGCTGCTAATAGTTTTTCCTTCACCCCACCAACTGGTAATACTTTTCCGCGAAGCGTGATTTCACCCGTCATCGCTAATTTGTCTTTGACTTTGCGCTGCGTATAAATTGAAGCCATTGAGGTGAGCATGGTAATTCCAGCAGATGGCCCATCTTTCGGAACTGCACCAGCAGGAACATGCACATGTAAATCATAATGCTCAAATACGCGATAATCCACTCCAAGTGCTTCTGCATGTGCCTTGAGGTACGACAATGCCGTAGTAGCAGATTCTTTCATCACATCGCCAAGTTGCCCAGAAAGTGTAATTTTCCCTTTCCCTCGATTTAAGCTGGTCTCGATGAACAGAATATCTCCACCAAACGGAGTCCAAGCTAATCCTGTAACCACTCCCGCAAAGCGATTGTCCTGATACAGCTCTTTATCATATACGGGTTTGCCCAATAACTCTTCGAGTCGCTTAGGGCCAATTTTTGGATTATACTCTTCTTCTAAGGCGACTGATTTTGCAATTTTACGCACTACTGACCCAATCTTACGCTCCAAGTTACGCACGCCAGACTCGCGTGTGTATTGCTCGGTAATGCGAGCAATTGCAGCATCCGTTAAACTGAGGTGCTTGGATAGTAAGCCATTTTCTTTTCGTTGCTTCGGCAATAAATGCTTTTTGGCAATCTGTAGCTTTTCCTCTTGGGTATAGCCATTAATTTCAATGATTTCCATCCGATCGCGTAAAGCTGGTTGAATGGTATCTAGCGAATTGGCTGTAGCAATGAATAAAATTTTTGAGAGATCGTATTCAATTTCCAAGTAATTATCTACAAAAGCATTATTTTGCTCAGGGTCAAGGATTTCCAATAATGCGGAAGATGGGTCGCCACGGAAATCAGAAGCCATTTTATCAATTTCATCTAAGATAAATACAGGATTGCTCGATCCTGCCTTTTTAAGGTTCTGCAAAATGCGCCCTGGCATTGCCCCAATATAAGTTTTTCGATGCCCACGCAGCTCTGCCTCATCTCTCAAACCTCCTAAAGACATTCGTGCGTATTCTCGCCCCAATGCTTCTGCAATAGATTTTCCTAATGACGTTTTTCCTACTCCAGGAGGGCCATACAAACATAAAATTGGCCCACGCATGTTTTTCTTTAGCTTCAATACGGCTAAGTATTCAACAATGCGATCTTTCACCTTGTCTAAACCATAATGATCTCGATCTAAAATATTTTGAGCTAAATTCAAATCGAATAAATCGTCTGTGGCATCGTCCCAAGGCAAATCGAGCATGAGCTCACAATAATTCATGCTCACGGGATATTCCGCAGAAGCGGGGTTCATTCTGCCGACTTTTTCAATTTCTTTGCGGAAGTGCTCTTTCGCATAATCAGGCCAATTTTTAGTTTCAGCCCTCAGTTTCATCTTCTCAATCTCCTGCTCGGAGCCATCCATTCCCAACTCCGTTTGCAATACCTTCATTTGCTGACGCAAGAAATAATCCCGCTGTTGCTGATCAATATCTGAATGAACTTTACTATGGATTTCTTGCTTAATTTCCAACATCTGCTGCTCTTTCAACAAATGTTCCAGCAATTTATGAGCGCGATCTTTCCCATCAGCAATTTCTAATAAATACTGTTTTTCCTTTACATCTGCATTAATATTAGAGGATAAGAAATGGGTTAAGAAATTAGGACTCTCAATATTCTCCAGTGCTACTTTAGCCTCTTGTGGTATTTCTGGATTGAGTTCAAGTATTTTGAAAGCAGTTTCTTTAATGGATTGAATCAGCGCTTTAGTTTCTTTTCTATGCTGCTGACTGAAATGATCTTGGAGCATTCTCACCTGAGCGGTCAAGTAAGGGTCATTTCCCGTGATTTCTTCAATCTCAAATTTATTTTTCCCTTGGATGATGATCGTCGTGTTGCCATCAGGCAATACCAACAACTTCAATATTCGGGCAACAGTGCCCACCTGAAATAAATCTTCTGGATCGGGTTCGTCTTGTTTACTATTTCGCTGTGCGACTACACCAATCACCTTATCACCTTTATATGCTTTTCGTACCAACTTCACCGATTTCTTTCGCCCCACTGTAATTGGAATCACGACACCAGGAAATAATACTGTATTTCTTAAGGTTAGAATGGGTAATTCAATAGATTCATCATCAAGAAACTCCTTTGATTCTTCATCTGTGGGGATGATCGGTAGTAATTGATCTGAATCTAAATCTGATATCTCACTCAACTCCATGAGGTTTAGATTAAACATAAACTCTTTATCATTCACCATAACTAATAGATGCCAATTTGTCAGTAGCCTGTAGCCAGAATTGCTTTACACGAAACGGCAAATATAGAGCATTCACCTGTTTCGTCCGACCATTAGACTGCTTTGTTCTCATAAGCATTTCAGATAATCAATCAATACACTGACTATCAATTACTTATTCTTTAATTTATTTCCCAATACATTCAAATCAATGAAAGAAACTTCAATACTTATGCCAATGGGATTGTTGATTCTGCGTATATTTTAACTTTTTCGTAAGTTCAGTTGTTTAATCCTTTGTAATTGATAACTGTTTACGCCATTCTTAATTTTTTTTACCCAAAACATCAAATCAAACGGCATTGGCATACATCACTCATATTGGAACCGCTACTCCCGAATTTGAAATCCCGCAGGATCAGGCCGCTCAGTTCATGGTAAATGCATTACAACTGGATTACCCTGAATCACGAAGACTCAAAGCGCTCTACAAAGCAACACGCATTCAAAAACGTTATTCGGTATTAGCCGACTACCAGAAATATCCTAACACTCATTTTTACCCTCAAACTAAAAATTTAGAACCGTTTCCCAGCACACAAGCACGAATGCAGCTCTACGAACAACATGCTCAGCAGCTCGCCCAAACTGCTGTAATGGATGCATTACCCCAAAACTTTGATTGGCAATCCATTACGCACCTGATTACCGTGAGCTGTACTGGAATGTATGCACCTGGACTAGATATTGACCTGATTCAACACCTGAATTTAAATAAAACCATTCACCGCACTGCCATTAACTTTATGGGCTGTTATGCTAGTTTTAATGCGCTCAAAAGCGCACAAGCCATTTGTTTGGCTTTCCCTCAAGCCAAGGTATTAATTGCAGGGGTTGAGCTTTGTTCCTTACATTTCCAAAAACAGCTGAATGATGATCAGTTACTTGCCAATGCCATCTTTGCCGACGGTGCTGCAGCCGTACTCGTTCAAAACCATCCGCTTACTGATCAACTAAATCTACAACTCGATCAATTCTACTGTGACCTCATTGCTGAAGGGGAACAAGACATGGCATGGCGTATTGGAGACTTTGGATTTGAAATGCGCCTTTCGAGCTATATTCCCAAACTGTTATCTTCCAATTTAAAGCAGATTATTGAACAAGCCTGTGCCTACTTTCAGCTTTCCTTTAGCGAAATCACACAATTTGCGATTCATCCTGGAGGTCGAGCCATTTTAGATGGGATTTCAAAAACCTTAAATATTCCTCCAGATACACTCAAACATTCTTATGACACCTTAGCCAATTATGGGAACATGTCTTCAGTCACCATACTTTTTGTACTAAAGCAGTTATTACTTGAACGGCCCAAAATGCAACAGGGCCAAAAGATACTAAGTATGGCTTTTGGCCCTGGACTTACTTTGGAAGCAGGTATGATGCACGTTGTTTAGGCCAGCTCGTAACTTGGCTTACTCTGCTGAGCCATCTCGTAACTGTCTTTCAAAGCATAAACGTGTTTTTCCCAAATATGCTTCGTTCTTTCCTGATCGTAAACTGGCTTTTTAATCATTTGCTGTGCAAACTCCATCTGTTTTTCCGTGCTCGATGGTTTATTATAGATTTGTAAAGCAAACTTTGAAAAATCACCCACCAGCACTTCAAAGATTTGGTCAATCAGTGGCTCTTCTAATCCTGTGAGTTTAGCATTTTCTAAGATTAATTGCCCATAAACGACTAAGGTGAACAATTCCCCAACCGTCAATAGGAAATCAATGTCTTTTTGCTGTTCAGGTGTGGGCCCTGCTGCTAATAATGTTTTTTTGAAGGTAGCGATTTGTTCTTTAAATACTCGGATGTTTGGCAAATCATATAATTCGTAAGCAGCTTGGTAATCGTGAAATTGGATTTTACCCAATCCCTTTGTCGGGCCTTGGTTAAACATAAAATCATCATTTGCCTTATCAAAACGTTGGGGGATATCTGGAAATTCGGCGGGATTAAAGAAGTAATTTGGCATAAACTTAATAATCAAGGCCATATTTACATGCACCGTGCCTTCTAATTTGGGCAAAGCTCTGATATCTCTTGCTGCCATATTAAAGTACATATCTCGCTCGAATCCTTTTGCCGCAATCACATCCCAAAGATCATTGATGACATGCTCCCCCTCCGTGGTCACTTTCATCTTCACCATCGGATTGAACAATAAATACCTTCTGTCTTCAGCCGATGCCGAACGCATGTAATCTGTAGCCCTAAAGATAAACAAACGCATGGCTACTAGTCGCGTATACGCCTTGATGAATAAGGCTTTGATGTGTGGAAAATCCGTGACAAACTTTCCATATAAATTTCGATGTGAAGCATGGTTAATCGCTTCATAAAACGCATGCGTACAGATGCCAATACTTGCCCATCCTAAATTATACTTATTGATATTTACCGTATTTAATGCGGCATCCCAAGCTTCTCTTCCCTTGTGTAAAATATCGGCTTCGGTAATGGGGTAATTTTCTAATTCAAAATGTGAGACGTAAGACTGGCTATTCACCACATTGCGAATGAGCTTATAATTGGGATGTTGTGAATCTACGGCAAAGCAAACATGCTCTTTGGTTTCTTCTAGTATCCCAAAAACAGAAACAATGCCTGCTTTATTACCATTTCCAATGTAGTACTTTCCTCCATTTGCCACATAAGTGCCATCCGCTTTTTTCGACAGCATCATATCGCTGGAATAGATATCAGCACCGTGTTCTTTCTCTGAAAGGCCAAAAGCAAAAATATGCCCGTCTTGCAACAACTGTGCAGCCTTTTGTTTAATGGCTTCATTTTCACTCATCCAAATCGGCCCCAAGCCTAACGAAGATACTTGATAGGTATACCAATAGCACAATCCATAAAAACCACAGATTTCTGTAAAAGCAGCAATTCTTGCTGTATCCCACCTCGAATTCGGCGCACCATAATTACTTGGAGTCATGAGTTTGGCAAAAATCTGATTCTCTTTGACAAAAGTTAAAAAGTCTTCATACCAAACGTGATTCCGATCATCATCTGTAAGCTTTTCTTTTCCTTTAGCCTCAAACCAAGCAATGGTTTTAGCCATGATTTCTTGCGATGACGAACACAAGTGTGAATAGTCGGTTTTTAGGGGATGCAAAAGTAGCATAAGTCAACTGGTTTTAATAAATGATTTAGGTTAGGGTATGAGCTGTAAATAGTGCCAACTAAACTACCAAGTTATTGCTTAATTCACAAATGATTATTTTGGCTTATTCAAGGTTTTTATGCCTCTAAACAGACTTATTTTAGGCCAAACATAGGTTCTGATGCCCCACATCATAACTAGCAATACCGCTAGGAGCCACCACTCAGGCTCCGACATTTGGTTGACATCTTCCGTATCTAAATCCAGCGATTTTTTTCCTGAAAGTGCCTGCTCCTGCTTTTTCTTTAGCATGGCTTTTTGGGCATCATTTTCTAAGGCAATGTATGAGGTTACAGGAGTCATGATTTGGGCCATAAAGCTGCCTTTTACCTGTTCTCTCCAACGCGCTGTTCCTTGCTCAGGGTGTAATTGTTGTGATTGCCACAAACCTTGCAGGTATAAAGCTGATTCCCAAGATTTTGCTTGAAGTAACTGCTCATTAAAAGCGAAATCATGTTGCTTGAGTATCAATGCTGGTTCGTTTGAATCAGCTAAATAGGCAATCGGCTGGTCGGCTGACGGATACGCATATACCGCATTTGCCTGCATGTGTGCTTCAAAGTCAACTACTTCTCCCATAATTGACTGATCAAAGCGATAAAAGGTAACTGAATCGCCACTTAAATGATAAAAACCGGTTACCTCAGGATGATATTGAGCAAATGCCGCCACCTCTCGACTCCATACGGCTTTTTCTAACTGCTCAGAAATCACGACAAATACAGGATAGGTTTCTGTCGGCTTAATCGTATGCTCGTATAAACTCTGTTTTAGTGCTCGTTCCAAATAAAATCCACCTTCAAATGGCAACGTTTCGTAAGCAAGTTTCCAATCATCAGCAAATGCATATGTTTCGACATAGGCATTCGTTAACGAAACTTTGGCAGGTGCAAGTTGAGCCGTCATTCCCAAACGATTTAACCAAGTATTTGCCTCAGGTGATGACATGAGCTGCTGCTGACTTGCCGAACAATCGGTAATGAAATGAAGATAGGGCTTACGTTGTACCTTGGGCAAGTTTTTTTTAGCATTGGCTGGAACATAAACCATCAAGTCATTCTCAAAAATGCCTTGATTCTCTTCTATGGGCGATGGCGCATCATCGCCTAAACGCAATAGCCGTCCATCTACTTCAAATTGAACGGGCTCTTTATGAATGAATTCAATGCCAGTTTTACGCACTTCACTTTCAATAAATGGATATACTTTAAAGGCTACTTCATTTCCCTCCAAGTAATACAAAATACCAGGATCGCGCCGCGTTCGTGTAATTTGATTGTAAATCCACGTAGCAGCTTTCTTTTCAGCTAAAATCCCAGGTTCCTTTCGGTCGCCAATCCACAAATAGTAATCGCTAATCCAAGTTCCTACGGGCAACTGAAACGTGGTGCTATACTCTGTAAATGCACGAATAGAGTCTGTATTCGTCAATTCAAACTCCACCCAACTCCGCCAAGCTTTCATTTCAGGGTCATAGGTGGAATTCACTGTGGTGTTGGTCAGTTCCACCCCTTCAGAACTTGGTCTTCGCCACCTACTAGCCCGAAACCCCTCTTGGATTTCACCAAGGTATACTTTTTCTAATAAAGCTATTTTTTGTGCAGACAAACTCAAATTATCCAATACCAGCCAATTGTAATAGGTGGTGAGGTAAGGCGTTTCCCGATTTGGAGAAAAAAACCAATCCTGATTGGGGCTCATGTCTTGATTCTTCCTGACTTGAGCCAATACACGTTTGATCGCTACGGGATCAACTTGCTGATTTACAGGCTCATCAAAACCTGATTCATAAATGTAATCCAACGCATCATGTAAAGCCGTTCGATCTAGTTGATAAGAAATCACAACTCCCAACGGTAACACGCCAAAACAGCCGACACACAACGCGATTAAGGGTAAACTGGCAATTCGTTTCTTTAGGTATTCAAAATCAGCTGCCAACATTTTGACTTGGAGCACAAATAATAAGAGTGGCGTCAGCATCAAAAAGCCTGCACCTACCGCCAAAATCGCGATGATTGAAAGCGGTAAAAATGGAATGAATACCAAAAAGAAATAGATGATATAGGGAAATAATACGGCTCGTAATGAATATTGAGCTAAGCGCAGTTTGTGATTTTTTGCTTCAGGAAGGCAAAATAAAACGCCATTAATCACCGCCAAGATGTAAAATAAGGGATGATTAAAATCGCCAAAAATATGGTCAAGTTCTGCATTCAATACCAAGCCAGCTATAGGAAAAGCAATGCCGACAGGAATCTTCCAAAATAGTGGATATGCTTTCCAGTTGGATAGCTTATTTTGATATAAGATGTAAATCCCTCGGCTAAAGAAAAATAAAAATCCAATGGTCAATACGACGGTAAAAACAATTAAGGCATGTTCTCCCCATTTCCCTGAATAGCCATTCGATACCAATGGGGCAAGCACAATGGTGACCAAATACCAAGTAATGGGCACGGCGATACAAACGGCAAAATCAAACCATGGATTTTTTGTAGATTCATTTGGGGTAAGTGCCGTAACCAATACCAACAAGGCATGTAACAAGGTAGGCATAATGAAGCTATAGCCATACAAAATGAAATCTTCTGAGATCATCCAGCGAGGCACGACGCTCGGCACAAATGCTTGTCCGTGATGGAGGTATAAGTATAAAAAGGGGATGTACGTACAAAATGTAAAGATGGAATACCATGCATTTAGTGTTTTTTTCTGGCTCCAGCGTACAACTCCAAAAATCAGGGTCGCTTGCCAAATCACCGCAAGGCTTATTCCATATTGTTTCCACAAAGACAGGCTTTCTTCGGGTAGTAGTGTATGGATAATAGTATACGTACCAAAGCATATCGTAAAAAGAATGAGGATAGGAATGGTATTAACAACCAAAATCCATTTGGGGCTAAGCAGGTTTCTCATGGTATTTTGTTATTTTGAGGTGAATGTATTGTGATAAGCTATAGAAGATGATCAAGATAGTGAGGTAAATGAAAGCGCCTTGAAAAGTATGCCACCAAGATGTTCCTAAAAAGCTAAAAATGCGCTCCAGTTTTAGTAAAAAGATGGAAATAATAATTCTGCAAGTGTTAGCTAGTATTGTTACCATGAAGCTTATGACAACTAAAAAGATTAGTAACAGTATTTGATGAGGCACTTTATTGTAATAACGTATGCTTGTTAATACGGATAAAGAGAATGTAATCACCCAAAAATTCATGCCAGCACAGCTTTTGTTGATGAGTATTGCTGTGAATTTATGAAAGTATCCCATCTGCGGTACATAATCAAAATCAAGACTACTACACCCACTTACTAACCAACTCGTAGGCGCCAGTAAAAACTTTAACTCATCTACAGAAGCCTGGCGATAAAATAACTTTAATGCTATACTAATAGCTAAAGCTATTAAACAAATGACAATCGTTGATAACTGTATTTTCGCATTCTTTAAATTCATAAACAAAGCACTTTGTATTACAAAGTTAAAAATATGAAACAACTTTACAAATGATTTGAATGGAGGGAACCTTAAAATGCGTTAATTATTAGTGTTTATAAATATAGGGTGATAAAGGACTAT
>JBMYQA010000133.1:0-15158 GCA_049600855.1 Flammeovirgaceae bacterium
TGGAGTTTTTTAAACACCAAACTGCCAATCGAGTAGCTTCATTCATCCCGTAGGAATGCGGAGGAAGTTTATTGTCTTTTTCAATGGTGGATGGCATGTCTATGGTGTTTTTCTCAGGATTATAAATCCCAATGGAAAACAATGATGCATCCATTAAGGTGTTTACATTGGCATATACCGAATCAATAATTTCTTCGATATTGCGATTGGCGGCAATGTCTTGACCAATTTCACCTAATAATTTTACATTCTGTTGGAACTGATTAATGCGATCTTTCTGATTAAAAAGTTCGCTCTCAATATCGTTGTATCTTCGTTGAAGTTTGTGGTACGATTTGGCATTTTGTAAAGAAATGGCAAATTGTTCCCCTAAAATTTCTACAAACTCTTGTGCATCAAGTGAAAATGCATTGGTTTTTTGAAAGTTTTCCAAATACACAATAGCTGAAAGATGCCCCTCAAAAACTACTGGAAAGCAAAATGCAGATTGAGGCTTAAAGTTTTCTACATAAGGATCATCCTTAAACTCTTCGAAACTGTCTACAATCACATGCTGTTGTTGTTTAATGACAGCGTCAATGGCAAAAAGAGGAAGTTGCTGGGCTAATACAAAGGTTCTGCGAATTCTGCCACGTGCTTCAATAGGAATAGATTGCATAACCTCTGTCCCTTTTTCTAAAGCACCATCAGCCTGAATGAGTAACTTGCCTTCCTGATTCTCCATGATTACACAGCGCTCAGCATCTGTATTGTGTAAACAAATATCTACAAAGCGTTTTAGTAAATTCTCAAATTTTAGCTCACCTGAGAGAATATGAGAAATGTGTAATATGTTGGCTAGGCCCTCTCTTTCCATGTAGTTTGTGAACAATGTGTAGTTATCCTTGTATTTATAGTAGAAGTGACTTAAATCATTATTGTACTGCTTCCTTTTAGCAAACTTGTTTGAAATAAGTTTGGGTGAAATCAACTATTTCATTCATCGAATTACTAAAAATAACACTAAAAAAGTGCTGCTCAATACTTCTACTTGTTTTTTTCATTGCAAAATCAAAGCTACACTATAAGTAGCTAATAATCAATGCTATTTATTACTATAATATAATACCGAAATGAGCTTTCTGGTAACGTTATGTATGAAAAAAGGCTAGATTGTCATTTTTGATCTTCATATTAAAATTTTTGATAGCTATAATTTTTTAGTAAGTGAGTTCCAACAATTGGTACAAACTTCGTATAAATACACCATTTTATATTGACCGTTTCGTACGAGAAAGACTCACACGATTACTTATTATTTTTAACTAAATTTAATTAGAGGATTACTGGTATATAAGCCAAAAAGATAGCTAACTCCATATTACTCTTCAAAAAATACGGCGCTACCACCAACCCAAGTTTTTTCCTTATTAAAATCCACTCCCATCATTTTTCCTTTACTCAACCGGGCAAGGCTGATTAAGGGTTTCAATTCGTCTTCCCAAATGCAGAGTAATCGAATTTCTGCTTTTGCTTTAATGTCTAACGTAGGTAAACAAGGCTCGTAAGCTACTTTTCGCTGCAAGATGTAATTCTCCCGATCTTGAACTGCATCCAACGCTTCTACAGTAACATCAAAAATTACGCCTGAACCGGCAAAAGAAAACAAAGGTTTTAAAACATAATTTTCTAAATCGCTCGGGTATTCCTTTAAGTCGGAGAGGAAAAAGGTTTTGGGAACAAACTTACTGTTCATAAAAGGCATGCTGTATTTGCTGATTTTGAAAAACCAGTTGGGGTGCGCAAACCACTTTACATCTACTTCCGAAGTGATATCGAATTGTGGATTGAGGTCTTTTCGCGCTTTTAACTCATCAAAGATTACGCGGTTATAAATTCGTTTAATAGGTGTCTTTTCCCCATTATTCATGTAAAAGAGATTGCGACCTTCTTGGATAACCTCCGTAATGCAAATAGATTTGATGCCTAAATCCTTTTCCGTATAGATGAAATCAATTCGTGTTTTCTGCTCATGAGGCTTAATGTCTAATAAGACTACACGTTCAGGTTTTTCATCTCCAATGATCAAATCTTTTAATGTTTGAATGTAGGTCTCATCATCAATTCCTCCAAAAAAGTGCTTTAACTCTTGGGGCACATTAAAATGCTTGCGATAAGCGTTACACAAATGGCGTTGGTAACAGTAGAGCGAGGCCACGCCTTGTAATTCAATAAGCTGAGGGAAAAGTTGTCCATTTTCGCCACGGCAAACTGCAAAATCTACGGCTACAAAGCTTGAATGTTGAGATTCATTAGGCACACGAACTTCATTAGGAATGGCTTTCTCCATTTTATCCCTAAAGTCAGGCTGTTCTAAGAAATGTTTCACTTCTGTAAACAGTCCCATAATTTCAGCCATAAATTCCTTGCTCACAAATAGTGGGGTTTCAGCAATGCGGAAGTCTAACACAGGATCATGTGTTGGATGGATATCTTTTAAGAAAGATTCATACTTTTCTTTCGTAAATGAATTGTTATAATTTTCCCGAACAGTATAGTCCATAGTGATGACTGATAAAGGGTGGAGGATACATTTAAGAGGGGGAATTTCCCATAAAAATTTCATTCCCGCAACTATTCTTGTTAGAAATCTTCTTCCTCATTTAGCTGCCCAATGAAAAATTCAAGCAAACGATTTCAATGTGTTCATGAATCTTATAAAAGTACAAGATGAGTGGTTAGTTGAGCTTTTATAAATACTATATGAAAGATGATAAGGTCTTTTTTGAATGCATGAATCGCCCACTAATTTTTTGACGTGGCCTACCCATTTTGGGTAGGTGGCGAAATGGAGAAGAATGCACGGAACGCTTTGTTAACGACTGTAAATGACATTTTGCCCGCTTGCTCTTGTACTTTTCTAATAACAAGGTATACGAGAACTACCCATTTTGCGGTATAGTACGTGATGGGCATCCCGCTACCTTTGTTGCCATCAATGAAGTAATAGGCCTACTACTTCGCTGATAAAGCGAAAAAAAACACCTTAAAATTATTTATTCAATATGTGTACAGCGAATTGTACCTTCACCATTTAACCAGTATGAAAAAGAATCTTTTATTTATTCAAACACTATTGGTGTGTTTATGCCTTAGCTTGACTGCTTATGCTCAGAATAGCTGCGAAAATTTTAATGGAGGAGTGGGAACTTGGCAAGCTAGTAATGCGGCTATTAGTACCAGTACCACAACGCCGCGAGCTGATGGAACACGGTATTTGAAAGGCGATGATGGTACCTCAGGGCCAGGTACTGGCGGATCTTGGTTATTTAGCACCAGCTATAATGCTGAAGCAATTACGTGTGGAGCGGATTTATGCTACGATTATAAAGTATTTAATGATGGAGTAAACAACAGTTCTCCGCAAATGACGAGTCAAATCCGTATTTATCAGGGAACAGTAGGTAACCAAACGCTTTCAGCTACTTTTGTACTGAATAATCCGATTACTGAAAACAGTGCTTGGTTAAACGTATGTGCGCCAATTTATCCCATTACAGGCAATCAACTGCCAAGTAATGCTCAAGGACAATGGGTAATGAGTAATCCTGCTAACTGGAATACACTAATTGCCAATTTTGATGGCGTAGCTTTTAACACAGATGTTGCAGGTTCCTCTTTTCAAACCGAAGATATTGGTATTGATAACTTCTGTTTAACCAATAATGGGGCCTTAAACCCAGTGCCTGCATTCCACTTTGAAGATGCAAATGGAAATTTTAAAACGACATTTACCTGTAATGAAGATGTATTTATGGATGGAACTGCCTCTCAAAATGAACTTCGTTACTTCATTGACATCTGGAGAAGACCAATTGGAAGTACAGGGGCATTTGGTTATGGTTCAGGTTTGGGCTGGACGCTCACTCCATTCAATAATACGTTAAACTTAACGCAACTATTTGCTCAAAACGGTTACACGCTTGAAGAAGGATTTGAGTATGAAGTGAAGTTAGCCGTAGGTAATGATTGCGATGGTTGGGAAGATATCACACATCGTTTCACCATGCAACCCGTGAGTATGAATTCTGATTTTACCTATTCGATGCGATGTGAAGCGAATGGTACCATTTCTGTGACAGTAACTGCCGTTGATCCAAATCCTAGTCAAGGTTGGAACTTATATGAAACAACTACCGCAGGAGCTACTTCTGATGCGCAAACCATTACACAAGTAGGAAACTCACAAGGTGGAACAACGACTACGTTTACAGGATTATCGCGAAATAAATTCTACTACATCAAACACGGTGTGTGGAATAACTGCTCTCCTTGGCAGGAAACCCGTAAAGCATTGCCTACAGGAGACGTGGTATGGCAAGGAATGACTTCCAATTTTGACATCAGCGCTAGTAGTGATTTCAGTGGAAATGTTACTGTAAATACTTTAGCACACGGTACAAATGGCGTATTTGTATACCACTGGTGGGGCATTTTTACAGATGCAGCAACTTTGAATCAAGTGCCGGGCAACGCCATTCAATGTTGTAATAATAATGGTGCTACCTTCTCGGCCAACTTGCAAATAAATGTGTGGTATTACATTAAGCACGGCATTTGGAATGACTGCGTGGGATGGAAAGAAACACGAAAGGCAATTCGAATTCAGCAAAGCTTAAAATCACCTGAAGGCCCATTAACTGTTGAGATTAGAGAGGTAGAAGAGGTAACTAAAGCATCCATTGATGAAATGAAAGGGCGCGTACAATCGGGTAATTTGATGCAAGCAGATTTGGACAAATACCTTCAAGAAGAAACATTAGAAGTAAAAAACAAAGTAGAGGTAAAACGAGTAAATACAGGTGATCAGTTGATTATCTCTCCAAATCCTATTCAAAAAGGAAGTGTATTGCAAATCAAAACGGTGGATGAAGCAAGCATTCAAAAAGTGGAGTTGTTTGATTCTCAGGGCAATGTGAAAGGCGTCTATCATTTTACTGAAGCGAGTCGTGCTGAAATTCAGCCAAGGAATTTAAAAGCAAACGAACTGTATCTGATTCGTGTAGTGACCACTACAGGAGAAATTTTAACAGGACGGGTGTTGATGAATTAGTAATTTATATTGACCTATAACAAAAGCTTACCTAAGAGATTGGGTAGGCTTTTGTTCTTGAAGCTGTTTCGTGTCAATAACATCAAGATGTGCTCATTTTTATATGTTATATGAGTTTTTGTTTATGTGTTTTTGGTGTTTTTTTGGAAAAAAATAATTAAACACTAATGTTTTGATTTGCAAGGATTTAAGTGTGTTTCTAAACAGGTTAAAATGATTTTTATTCTGGAAAGCTGTTTACTTTTTTGATGTTCAATCATTATCCATTGTACGATGCTAAAAATGAGAAGATTTATTTTGAAGGGAGGGAGCTACTATCATGAGAAATGCTCTTTTAAATGGTGATACAAGGAATAAATGATACCTTAGATTTAGCATTTTACGAAGAAATAACACGAATTTTTGTTTGTTTAAATTACCCTAATTACTTTCGCGCCTGCACAATTAGGCGACCTACTAAAGTTAAAAACATGAAAGAGCACATAACAACAGGATTATTCATTGGACTAACCATTTCTACCGTCACGACTGCTGCAATTTTTTTCTTTTTCTTGAATTCCCATCCCAAGTTGGCTTATGTAGATAGTCAAAAGTTGTTGGCCAATTATGAAGGCATGCAACAAGCTCAGAAAGCTTTTCAAGCAAAAGCAGTAGCATGGCAAGCTAATGTAGATACCTTGGGTAAAGCGTTGCAAGTTAAGTTGGCACATCATGAAAAAAACTTGACTACAATGACTAAAAGAGAAAAGCAATTATCAGTTGAGTTATTAAAAACCAAAAAGCAACAATTGCAGCAGTACCAACAAGCGGTGGGGCAAAAAGCACAGGAAGAAGAGCAAAAAGCGATGCAGGCAGTTTTAGAGGAGGTAAATGCTTTTTTAGAAGCGTATGGGAAAGAACAAGGTTATCAGGTTATTTTAGCAGCCACTCAAGCTGGTAATATTGCCTATGCCGATGAAAGTATTGACATTACTGATGAGGTAGTGGAAAAGTTAAATCAGGCATTTAGAGGAGAGTAATTTAATCACACAGTACGCTACTTTGTATCCATGAGAACAGTTTTATTTGTGTTGGTATGTTTAGGAATGATGGCATGCCAACCCGATTCCCTGAATGAACAAGAATTAAATGCATACATTCAGGATGAAAGCAATGGTTTAATCAAAAAGCAAACTCGCAAAGGAATTGATGTAGCAGTTGCTTGTCGTCCCACAGATTTATTAGTTGCCCAAGAGCTTCGAGCTAAACCAAATCATACAACAGACTTCATAGATAGCTTAAAGCAGAAGTATGATCAATATGCTTATTTTATGCTAAGCTTGTCGAAAGGTAACCAAGAAGTGTTACGTCAAACAGGGGATTTTTCCAGCTTCAGTAACACCCTACAAACGCTCTCGTTTGATATGGCGAGTTATGTGAATATCACTACTTCACAACAAGACACGATTTCAGTAGCAGATTTTATTTACCCTCGATTATATGGCGCTAGTCAAAATACCAGTCTCTTGTTCGTTTTTCGTAAAGATAAGATAAATGCTACCGAATGGGTGCAGTTTAATCTGAAAGAATTTGGCTTAGGGATAGGAGTGACTCGATTTCGATTTGAAACTTCAGCCTTACAAAATATTCCTCAATTAGTTTTTGAAAAGTAACTAATCTGGACAACAGTTAAGCACAGTTATTAAGATCTCCCGCTTAAGTATAGCGGCGTCACCTGATGCTTTGCACTTTTGTACACTTTTATTTTAAAACACAACTTTTATTTTACCAAAATGAAAACATCAACGCTATTAGCCTTTGGCTTAGGGTTAATCCTTACAATTAGCAATATCCACAGTTTTGCACAAACAATCTCAATTCCAGGTGGAGTTGGCGGAATTGGTACTTCCATAAATAGTAATGTCGGAATTGGCACCAATGCTCCTTTGTCCAAGTTGCACCTTATAAGTAATGTGGGCGAAGTATTGAGAATAGAATCTAGTTCTACTTTTTCGGGCATTAACTTGAGTGCAAAAGGGACGGGCGGATTAGATTGGATCGTAAAATCTACGGCAAATGAGCCTTCAATTGGAAGTGGAAAGTTTGCCATTGCTTACAACAATACCCATCACTTGATCATAGACGCGAGTGGTAAAGTAGGCGTAGGTACTCACGAAATGCCAGGAGCGAGAAAGCTTTATGTAAAAGGTGGTATTTTGGCTACAGAGATTGAAGTAGAAGCTTTTGCCAATTGGTCTGATTTTGTGTTCGCTCCTGAATATAAATTAATGCCTTTGGATAAAGTAGAAAAGTTCATTAAAGCGAATCGGCATTTGCCTGAAATCCCATCGGCTCAAGTAGTGGCGCAAAAAGGCTTTAAATTAGCTGAAATGGATGCCAAGTTGCTGCAAAAGATTGAAGAATTAACACTTCACGCCATTGCACAAAATAAAAAAATTGACGAGTTGCTGAAAAAGTATCAAGCACAAGAGCAAAGAATTCAGCAACTAGAAAAACAATTAGGGTCAAGCAAATAAAACGTTCAATCACACAAATTAACAAGATAGAACTATGTTAAGAAGACCAAGAATACTAAAAGCTATTGCCCTGTTTTTAACGGTCAATATGCTTAATTACCTATTTATGCCTACGGTGGCTTATGCACTCACGGCTGGCCCTACTGCTCCAGAATATACGAGCTTTGAGCCAATTGATACCAGTACTATGGTGAACTACAACACTGGAGATTTGGTATATAACTTACCACTACTGCAAGTACCAGGGCCTGAAGGCGGGTATCCATTAAACTTATCTTATCATGCTGGTATTCAACCAAATGTAGAAAGCTCTTGGGTTGGCTTAGGTTGGTCATTAAATGTAGGAGCCATTAATCGCGTAGTCGATTTTTTTCCAGATGATGTCAACCAAGCCAATTACACTGTTACCGAAAACTGGGCAGGAGGTCAAACCGACATCTTTACTTTTGGTATTCCACTAGGCGGTGGTGCAAGTGTACGCGCTTCCATTTCTAATGATACCTACAAGGGAGTGGGTGTGGAAAGTATTTCAGCCTCTGTAGCTGGGTTTAGCGCCGATACAAGAGGAAATGTTGGCATTAAAGGCTTTTCGTTTAATGTATATAATGGAGCCGCTTCGTATTCAACAGGATGGGGCCCAATTTCATCAACATTTGACCTCAATAGCAAGAAAATTAAATTTAATGCGAGCTTTGGTAGTATAACCATGCCCACTTTAACCAACAAAGTGGGCAAGATGAGAATGGAATCTGGTGGTATCAACTTGGGCTTATTGAGTCATCAATACAGAAGGTATTGGATTCATGAAGTGACCAATACAGATATTTATGGGATTGCTAATATCAGTAATACAGTAGGGTCAAGTATATTGAATAATGGTTTATTAGACTCTTATGCATTGCCAGATATTGACGTAGACTTAGTAGATCACCCAGATGTAGAGAAAAACTTAGGTGGTAGCTTACCTGCTTATGACACTTACCACGTATCGGGTAATGGTGTTGGAGGTGCTATTAGACCTTTTATGCGTACAAATGCTTCGTTATTTAGAAAAAAGACAGATGAGTTAGAGTTTGTGAGGCATAAAACTAGTCCAACAGCAGAGCGTCCTTCTTTTCGCTTTTTAAATGACTTTTCGAATAGTTTTAAGGCATCTGATATTGTAAATTTTGAGATTGATAATAACGGAAACATTGTTTACGATATTGATATACGAAGTGGGATTTATTCAGTAAAGGGACTTGGCTATCAACATAATGTAGAAAATACAGAAGGTTTTGATAGAGGGCGTTTGCGTTTGGCAGGATCTAAGCATGTTGCACACTTTTTTAACCAAGAGATTGCCGAAGGCGAAGCACATAAAATCGTTAACCCCGATATTGTGAACTTTCTTGATTATGCAGGAGAAGCGGTTGATCGAAGTACCTTTAAAGGTTATGACATTTCTAAACAAATTGGCGGATTTGCCATCACTAACGAAACCGGATTAACCCATCACTATGCGCTTCCTGTATATACATACGATAACTTTCAGCATAGTGCTGTTCCAGCCGATTTACTCGGTTTACCAAGCAACAGTCCAGACTATTCGAAGCAAATTGACAACAAGCACCCACATGCTTATACGTGGTTATTAACTACCGTAACGGGACCAGATTTTGTTGATGTGAATAACAATGGAATTGCCGATGAAGGCGATTTGGGGTATTGGGTGAACTTTGAGTATGGCAAATGGACGGATGAGTATCAATATCGAACACCACACGAAGGGACCAACACCGATATTTCGAACACAAAAGCCTATGCTTACGGGAAAAAGGAACTATATTATTTAGATGCGGTAAAAACCCGTACCCACACTGCTTTATTCATTAAAGAAATGAAGCATGATGGCAAAGGTGTTTGGGGAAAGCAAGGCGGAATTGGCTACAGAGAACCTGAGGTAGAAGATATTTGTGAATATGGCGATAACGATTGCCGACCAGGAGAAGATTATGTGATAGCTTCACCCGCTAAATTGTCGGTAAGTGCATTAAAGCTGAATAAAATTGTTTTATTAAAAAATGATCAACTTCAAACTGCTTTAGCCACCCAATCATTGGCAGACCTGAAAGCTGCAAAAAATGTAAGTCCAGAAGATATCTTTCTATTTGAAGATACGCCTGGCTCATCACTGTATCCGGTTTCTGCACTCGTGCAAGCCAAACAATACAAAAAAAATGTGTTAGATGTAGAAGATTTAACAGGCAGTTTTGGTGCAACGTTGATGAGTAAGTCTATCAAGTCTTCTATTTTTGATACAGATTATAGTTTGGCTGTTGGTACTGCCAATAGCATGGTGTTAGATTATGATGCATTAGTCACAAGTACACCAAGGCTTGGGAAGCTTACCCTGAAAGCAGTACGTACTGCAGGCAAGGGTGGAGTTGAAGGCTTATTGCCTCCTATGCGTTTTTCATATGAGGTTCCAAATCCAATCTCGACCACAGGAACGATTAGTATTGCTGGTTTAGAAGAACAAGCGTATTTAACAACCAATCAGGCAGTAAGCTTAGAAGTCGGCGATATATTAACCTATAACCGTGGAGGAAATGCCTATTATGTTTTGGTGCAAGCTCGTATGAGTGACACAAATTTTAGAGTGCATCTCATGAATGAGAACTTGGTAACGCAAGGGCAAATACATTCGGGAGTAAGTTTAACACAAACGAATAACCCTCCCTATAATAAGGATGCCTATGATTTGTGGAATTTATACAAAGCAGATTATATTGATGATACGGCAAACGAAAACTTAACGCGGTTAACTTCAGAGGCTTCGGCAAAAGCAGCAAAGGCGTGGTCATTGCATACCATAGAAACGAATCTTGGGGCAAAGATTCAGATCAATTATGAATCAGATACGTACACCAAACCTGTTCTACACAAAACCTATCAGTTAAATGTAAAGGATATGGTACCAGTTTCTGGAAGTACTGATTTGGTAGAAATTACTTTTCACAATAAATACAGCGATCTTAATGATATTCTGAAGATTGATTCTGATATTGATTTGGTGAGCATGTTGAGGTATGTATTCAAATCTACTACAGTATCTTACTGTTCGGGAGATGGTACTTCTTATGGAGCTACGTATGAAACGGTACCTTTCCAACAAAGTGATTTTGAGATTGATCAGATCCAAAGTCAAAAGTTGGTGGTAAAAAGTGCTAAACTTTTCGAAAAACTGAATACCATTCCTGCAGGCATGTATGTACACCCAAATGAAACGTGCGTAGATGGAAATGGAAGAAGGCCAATATTTGTCACTTTTACCCAAAAACCAACGGTAGACGGGGGAAATATGTTTTTCAATACCCCTTCCCTAACATATGGTGGCGGGTTAAGAGTGAGTAAAATTGAGATGGTTGATCCGATTACCTCTAAAAAAGTGAATACTTACTATTCGTACGAAAAAGGAACAACCTCTTTTGAACCAAGTACTTTAGATAAGGATATCTTAGCTACGTATTCGGTAGATAATTATAATACGCAAACAGATGCTGGCAAGCAGCGTTTTCATGAAGCGAGGGATGCATATCATAAAATCCTTTACAATAGCTTTTCCGATTTATTAGCTTTATCAAGGATGTTACCAGCTCCTGGCGTGACGTATCAAAAGGTAGCTGTTGCGGCATCTGTAACTGATGTTAATGGCAATGAACATGTTGAGGCAGGAAAAATAGTGTATGAATACCAAACTTTTGAGGAAGACATGTTTATTCGCAATAAACTACACGAAGATAAATCGGTAGATGGCAAGAAGCATGTGAAAACCTTACAATATCATGATCGTAGTGCTCAGATTGGTTCGTTACTTTCGGTAACAAACTACGATAAATATGGCCAACCAGTTTCTAAAACGGTAAATACGTATACTACTGATGGTGAAGGATTTAACAATCAGGGAATGTTGGATGAAGTGTATCATGAGCATCGTAAATTATTAGATACTGACGAAGAAAAAGCCATTGTAACTATTCGATCAAATTATCCGAATATCCTGACCAAAACTACCAATATTGATTACACAACTGGTTCTGAAACAGCTCAAGAAAATCTGGCATTTGATTTTTATACGGGTATGGTTACCCATCAAAAAGCTACAGATGCTTATGGCAATGAGTTTTTATCGGTATCTGTTCCAGCTTACCAATTGAAAAAGTCTGATGGAACTAAAGTCTATCCTGCTATGGGCTTAAAGCTAGGAAGTGAATTGATTGGCGGGGTTGACGAAGCAAACAATAACCATATGTTAGGAGCTATTGCGGCAAATTACTCGTATAAATTGGATGAAGTGAATGGCAATTTGCTCCTTGACCTTCCGTTTGGGCAGCGCAAAGGGAATTTGTTGGCCGCTGCAGTGCAAACTTGGACGAATCAGGTAGATAAGCGCGAGCGCAATGCCAGTACGTGGCAAACTACGGTAGATGCTCCAATTAATCATTGGCGAAAAGATATGAGCTATTCTTGGACATATCCAACCGCTCGAAAAGATGGCACATCACCAACATTTGTCCCCTTCAATTGGGACAATATTGACGCACAAAATGAAAATTGGAAAGAAAGTGTGGTGGCTTCTTTGTACAATAAGCATGGACATATTGTAGAATCACGCAACATCAATGGGAATTTTGGCGCAATTAAGATGGGTTATGATCAATCTAAAACACTGGCAAATGTAGTGAATGCACGATTTACTGAATTTGCTTACGCTGGAGTGGAAGACGACATGGTAGATGCTTCTTACTTTTCTGGTGAAGTAAAGAAAAATAATGGAGTTATTGGCTTTGGCAGTAATGCCCACACAGGTAATGCCGTATTAATTCTATATGGAACTGTTACAGGTTTTTCATTTACGGTAAAAGAAAGTGAAATGGATACCGATAAGTTGCCTCGATGGTATAGAGCAAGCGTATGGGTAAAACCAACAGGAACGAATATCGCGGATGCAATGATTAAGGTAAATAAAAATAATGTTAATGTAGCATCCGCATCTGGGCAGTTGAATAGCCAGAAACAGGTGAACGGTTGGTACCAGTTGAATTTAGATTTCCAAATGACTGCAGGTGGAGACTATACCATTTCCTGTGAAAATGTAGGTGGAAGTGTAATCTATCTCGATGACTTTAGAGTACACCCGATGGATGCTCAAATGATTAGTTACGTTTATGACGATCAAACGGATGAGTTAATCTATATTTTGGATTCCCACAACATGTTTACCAAGTATGAATACGATGAAATGGGTAAGTTAAAAGCGATCTATAAAGAAACGTTCAAATATGGTATTCAGAAGTTGAGTGAACATGAGTATCAAATGAGTAGAGACAATAATTAATGAACTATGATTTTTGAGAAGTTTGAAGTAGGTGATTGGTGTATCAATTACCTACTCACGCTCTCCAATATGAAAACAATAAATCATAGTCAACACGCGATTTTATTCTATTTATCAATCATTAGAAATTGATTATCAGATGAAAAAATATATTTTCATGTTGGTTCTATTGCTACTAGGAGGAATTGAGGCACAAGCCCAACGATCCTTTAGCATTTTTGGGCCAACAACTGTTTGCCAAGGAGCAACAGAAACGTATTCTGCAGGTATCATACCCTGTAGTTTTAATTCCACCATAACATACTATTGGACTGTCAGTGGGGGTACTGTGATCGGAAGTCGTTCCAACTCCCTAGTACAAGTAGTATGGAATAATACGGGTAATAGGCGGGTAAGCCTTACCGTTAATTGTGATAGTGGTGGTGGAGGCCTCGGTGACCCGATTCGGCGAATGGAAATTACACAATTTCCAGAATTAGAAAGTTCATTAAATTATTCGTTAAATGTTACTGTAAATACTGCTCCCGCTGTGCCGTCAACAACGGATGCTTATGTATGTAGTGTAAGTGATCTAGCAAGGCTAGCAGTAGCGAATCCAATCAGTGGTTATACTTATCATTGGTATACCAGTGCGAGTGGTAGTTCTAGTATCACAACCACCGATCCGAATGGTTATTTTCATGAGGTAACAGGAGAACAAACATTTTATGTAGCAGCTTATAATGGGGCATGTGAAGGAGAAAGAAGTATGATACGGTCAATAGTAGCAGAGACTCCTACTCATCCGCCTACGATTAATGGAAGTACAAGTGCTTGTGCCAGCGACTTAGCCATAGAATTGAGGGCCGTTTATGTTGCATTACCCGGAGCAAGTACTCCTTCGTTTCATTGGTATGAGGTATTGCCAAATGGTACTGAACAATTAGTGCATACAGGAGATCTTTTTATGGCTCCAGTGCGCTTAGCAACTTACCGCGCAAAAGCATTTATTGATGAAAGCTGTGGAGACGGACCAAGTAGCCAAGATTTTACCATTTCTCAAATCAATGCAGCACCAAACGTTTCATTAACACCTACAAAGGCGATTGGCGATAAATTGGTAGATGAATCGAATACCACGGTTGAAGCTGTACTTGCTGCTATGCCTAATGATGTGACCTATTATTGGAGTAATGATCTGGTGCCAAGTACCTCAGACTCAATGGCTATCATTCCCCAACAGCTACAAAATGGTGAAAAAATTCATCTATTTGCCTATAATGGGTGTTGGAGTGAGCCTGTAACTTATACTGCCATCACCAAAAGTACCGATTTCAATTGGACTATGCTGAAGCATTATAATGAACATGGGGAAGTTGTATCGGCTACGAAATCATATTACGATTATACAGGGATGTTGTTACAAACTCAATCCAAGAGTTATGCTGATCAAACTGTTATCATTTCCCAACCAGTGTATGATAATTATAATCGGATTTCTGTACAAGCATTAAGTGCCCCTACGGATGAGTTTTACTTTAATTATAAAGAAAACTTTATCACTACAAATGGAGGAAATGCCTATACGGAAGATCAGTTTGGGCAACCGCTCGATCAAACTGAAAAAGGAAGCTTGGGTTGGTATTACAGCCAGCAAAATACGTTAGAGGAGCTGACTCCTGCTACAGCTTATCCGTATCATCGCACGGAATTCTATGATGATGGCAGAAGTGGGATTAAAAGAGCCGCTAAAGCGGGGGAACAGTTACAAATAGGTGGTGGTCATGAAACCTATGCGAAAAGTTTTCCATTATTGCAGGAATTAGATGAAAGTGCAGATTTAGCCAATCATTCAGGTACACGATTTAGTTACCTTTATGTTCGCAATCAATTAGTATTTGCTGATAATACCACTGCTAAACCAATTTCGCTAGCCTTTAAAGGAGTAAAAGAAGTTGTACGCGATGAGCAAGGGCGCGAAGCTGTAGAGTTTATAGATTTAGAAGGAAACTCCATTGCCACAGCCGCTGTAGGAGAAGGCCATAACCAGTTGATTGCACCTGTTCACCTACCTGTAAAGATGCCTGTTTATTGGGCAAACTTTAGCCATCAATTAACAGATACCGATTTACAACTATTAATTGAAGGTACTGATTATATCCAAGTTTATCGCTCATTCGATGGGGCTAAT